>JBEAPS010000270.1:0-5095 GCA_041164285.1 Pseudomonadota bacterium | reverse complement strand
ATTTGGCTATGGCTGCTGCTCTCGCATCGGGACTTTATGGGATCAAAAACAAGCTTCCGCTCAAGACGAAGCCCACGAAAGGTAATGGCTACTCTGTTAAGGATGCAGGAGTTTTGCCTCGAGATTTGCTGCATGCATCGCAAGCAATGAGTCAGTCAAAAATTGCAAAAGAGCTTTTTGGTGAAGAGTTTGTCGATCACTTCGTAAATACAAGGTTGTGGGAGTGGCGGGAATATTCGAAAGCGGTCACAGATTGGGAAATGAAACGGTACTTTGAAATCACTTAGGAGGTGATCATGAGTTGGACACAGCGTTATAGTTATAACTTTCCGACTTCCATTCGCTTCGGAGTCGGAGTGATCGATGAATTGGCGCCCTATCTTATTATGCGGAACCATAGACATCCTCTCATTGTGTCCGACGCAGGTCTCACTCAATTAGGCTTTTTTAAAACGCTCATCGAAGACTTACAGAAGTCTGGAATCAGTCCAACTGTTTATAGTGGTGTCTCGAAAAATCCTGTGGAGTCAGATGTCCTTTCTGGGGTAAATACTTTTCATGCGGAAAAGTGTGATTCAGTGGTCGGCTTTGGTGGTGGCGCCAGCATTGATGTTGCAAGGGCTATCGTATTGAAGGCTCACCACTCGAGGCGTTTGTTCGACTTCGACGACGCAACTGGCGGTGATCGTTTTGTCACGGAAGAAATTCCGCCTTTTGTTGCTGTACCGACGACGAGCGGAACAGGCTCGGAAGTCGGACGAAGTGCGGTGATTGCAGAAGACGCAACTTTGAAGAAACGAATCCTCTTTTCTCCTCGCCTGTTGGCGACAAAAGTGTTTGCCGACCCAGCACTCAGTGTGGCTCTGCCAGCTGCTGTAACTGCAGCGACAGGCATGGATGCGCTGACTCACAATGTGGAGGCCTTCTTGGCAAAGGGTGTTTCACCAATGTGTGATGGTATTGCAGTTGAGGCCATTCGCCTCATTTCCGAGTCTCTTGAAAAAGCATGCGCTGAGCCCGGAAATCTCGAAGCGCGTGCAAAGATGATGATTGCATCACTGATGGGGGCAACTGCGTTTCAAAAGGGACTGGGAGTCGTTCACTCAACTGCGCATCCTCTTTCAACGATGTTCGACACTCATCATGGCCTTGCGAATGCTGTCATGATGCCGTTTGGGCTTGAATTCAATCGTGATGTTTGCGCTGATAAATATAATTTTTTAGCTAAAATTATAGGTGTTGCCGATTTTGTAGAATGGGTTCGTGATGTAAATAAAAAAATCGGAATTCCCAATTCCCTGCAAGGCCTCAAGCTAGATGTTGAAAAAATAGAAGCGCTGTCCGATCTTGCTTTCGCTGACCCCTGTCATCAGTGCAACCCCAAACCAGTCACACGCGAAGATTTTGTTAATATTTATAAAAATGCCTTCAAACTCTAGACTCAACTTTGAGTGATTCGGAATCGCCGATGCTGAAAATTGGACTCAGTGCCTGTTTCTTTTATCCAGATCCCGAGCGTGTTGTGTTCGGGCATAAGAGTTTGTCTTATGTAGAAAATGACATGGCCTCTTTTGTGGCTCAGGAGGGTGTGATGCCCGTCCTGATTCCCGATCTCCCCATGACGCGACTCGAGCCGCTGCTTTCTGAACTAGACGGGCTTATTTTGCAGGGTGGGGCAGACCTATGCCCTGAAAGCTACGGCGAGCCCTTTCTGAACAAAGAGAGGTGGCCTGGTGACAAGTATCGCGATGCCTATGAGCTCCGTTTAGTCGATTATTTTTTTAAGAAACACAGACCAATTCTGGGGATATGTCGAGGTTTTCAGCTTTTAAACGTCTATTTCGGCGGTACTCTTTGTCAGGACATCGCAACAGAATTAAACACAACTCTCGAGCACCGGAATGCTCTGACCTATGATCGAATTCATCACTCTGTTTTATTGAGTGACTCAGGATGGCTGAGCGGTTTGTACGGAAAAGAAAGAGTTGAAGTGAATTCAGTTCATCATCAGGCAATAAAAAAACTCGGTAAAGACTTGTGCGTAGATGCTCTCAGTGAGTCCGACGGAATCATTGAGGCTTTTACTCACTCTGCGCATGAAGAGCATTTTGTTGCCGGCGTTCAGTGGCATCCTGAATTTTCCGCTACTTTGGCAGGGGTTGTTGCCTCGCCCGATCCAATCATTCGAAGTTTTCTGAACGCAGCAAAAAAATGAGCATAAATATCTCATTCGAGGTGACGTATGGATATCATGAATCCCGCAACCGGAGCCAAGATTCTAACATTACAACCTGATGATGTTCTTTCAATTCGCGAAAAATTCGCAACTGCGCGCGAAGCGCAAAAAAAATGGGCGCTCCTCAGCCTTTCTGAGCGAATCAAGATAATGTCATCATTTGCTGCACTTCTGCAGAGAGATATTGATAACGTCTCGCGAGATCTTACGCTTGAAACTGGAAAGCCAATCAATCAGTCACGGAATGAAGTCAAAGGTAGTTTAAATAAAATTCGTTTTTTTACAGAAGAAGTTGCTGACGCAGTGTCGCCAAAGCACATTCGCAAAGATGGTTCAACTGAAGAAATTCTGAGCTTTGATCCTCTTGGTGTTGTTCTCAATATTTCAGCTTGGAATTATCCAATTCTTGTTGGATTTAACGTATTTCTGCCCGCGCTTTTATGTGGGAATGCTGTGCTCTACAAGCCGTCAGAGTTTTCAACTCTCACGGGTCTGCATTTAACACGACTGTTACATGAAGCGGGTGTTCCTTCCGAAATCTTTGCATGTGTCGTGGGAGGTTCTGCCATTGGGAGCGAGCTTTTGAAACTTCCCTTTGACTGCATAGGTTTCACTGGGTCTTATGCAACAGGTCGGACAATTGCCCAGAGCGTCGCTGGTCGAATGACCCGATTGATTATGGAACTTGGAGGAAAAGATCCACTCTATGTAACGGATGACTGCGGTCAACTTGATAAAGTTGCCGAATCAGTCGCTGAAGGAGTTCTCTATAATAATGGCCAAAGCTGTTGTGCCGTTGAGCGAGTCTACGTGCACGAGTCAGTGTATGAAGAATTTCTTACAGCATTGAAGTCTAAGATGGCACTTTGGACAGTGGGCAATCCATTGGATGAAAAAACAATGTGTGGTGCGCTCACGCGATCGCAGCATGTGACTTTTCTCTCGAATCAAGTCGAGGATGCCGTGGCCAAAGGTGGTCGAGTGCTGCTCGGAGGCAAGGCGCTATCAGGACAGGGAAGTTTTTTTGAGCCAACGCTTGTGGGCGATGCAAATCACTCAATGGAGTTGATGCGCGAGGAAAGCTTTGGTCCGGTGATAGGTGTTATGAAAGTTAAGAATGACGATGAGGCTGTCGAGCTTATGAATGATTCAGACTATGGACTGACGTCAGCTGTTTTCTGTCAGAATCATGAGCGAGGTCGAGCGCTCCTCGCTCGTATCAATACGGGGACAGGATATCTGAACTGCTGCGATCGAGTGTCCGCATGGCTCCCATGGTCGGGGAGAAATCACTCAGGGCTTGGCACAACGCTTTCAAGTCTCGGCATTCACGCTTTTTGCCACGCTAAAGGACTGCATCTTCGTGGCTGAGTAGCTGGCCCATTGAGCGCGTTTTGCCTCTGCTCGAACAAAACGGCGCGCCAGTGCCTCACGATTTGTGCGCTCTGCCTTCTCTTTTTGGGCTTGGTTTTTTCGTATCGTTTCTTCGTAGCAGTGCGGGCAGTGCTCGTTTTCTTTGTATGTCGGTTGAGCCTTGTCTGCTGCGGTGACAGTTGCCCAGCAAACGTAACACATGTCGTGCTCGGTTTTGCGAAGTTCCGCATTCACCGCCACTCTGTGGTCAAAAACAAAGCAGTCGCCGTTGTAATGGTTGTCCCCAGGCATATCTTTGACCTGGTCAAAATATTTGAGAATTCCGCCCTGAATTTGATAGACGTGCTCAAATCCTGCTTTTCGCATATAGGCAGTCGCTTTTTCGCATCGAATTCCGCCAGTGCAAAATGTCACAATTTTTTTGTTCTTTTTGTCGGAGAAGTTTTCTTCAACCCACTTTGGAAACGTTCTGAAGGTTTCGATCTCAGGTATGACAGCAGTTTTGAACGAACCTAATCTGGTTTCATATGTATTGCGTGTATCAAGCAGAATGACGTCGTCGTTTGCGTCGAGCCATTCTTTAAGAGTTCTTGAATCAAGGTGCTCGCCGGTGAAGTGCTCAGGCTCAATGTCGGGGCAGCCCATTGTCACGATCTCATTTTTCTCTTTCACAAGCATGCGGCTGTAGGGGTTGAATTCGCTCAGTGAAACCTTAAATTCGATGTCGGCAAATCTTGCATCGCTCTGACAGAAGGCAATAAACTTATCTGCAGACTCAGGAGTTGCAGCAACATAGCCGTTGAGTCCCTCGCTCGCAAAAATGAGTGTGCCTTTCATGTCGAGCGAAGCTGTGAGAGCTCTGAAGGCAGCCGCTGTTTCGGATACGTCATTCACAGCTACAAATTTGTAAAACGCCAAATTATGAAAAACTGTCATGAGTCGAATTCCCCGAATCGATGGCCTTAGGCGTTCATTTCACCGTAGAGCTTTTCAAGGAGGTCTTTGTCTTTGCGTTCCCACGCCTCAAAAACACGGCGTGCTTCTCGGTTGACAAGGGCTTTAGTTCGGAAAAATTCGTTAAACTCGGTTTTTTCTTTCAACGTTCTCAAAACTTGTACGTTGGCAGCTTCGATCATGAGAACACTCGCGCCGCGTTTGAGAATCATGTTGTTAAGCTTCCACTCGAGTGAAACTGCCAAAGAATCGAATGCCATAGACTTACTCCTTGCCTAACGAAACTGAGTGAGGGTCATACTCCAGAGGCTTAACTCCCGCAAGAGAAAGGACTTTTAAAGTTTTTTTGTAATATTGTCTGGTTAGCAATGGCACTCGGTTTCCCCTCGGAAAAGTGACAGCTGCTGCCATGCTTGCCGGGTGCCAAACTTATGAACTGCGTATCCTCTGAAGAGATACAAAGTCAGATCGGCGCCAGTAATGCGCCTTTTTGGAGGAAATCCGCGTGGCCACGAAATACACCGGTCCGCA
>JBEAPS010000269.1:0-3037 GCA_041164285.1 Pseudomonadota bacterium | reverse complement strand
CGAGCCAAGGCGGCTTTCCCTCTTTCCGAACCGACCGTTTTTTTGCGAAACTCAATTGATTTGAATTGTCCCTGCAATATGGGCGCGTCGGGGATATCGATGACTGTGCCGCAGGCGAAACTTGCAGCCCTGCCGTCACCGAATTTTCATACAAACTTTTGAATCCTGATCTACATTGCGCTAGCCTCTCCTATCGAACTGATACAGAGGAGGGGTCTCTATGTTTAAGCCACTGCAAATTGTTGATTTTGCTAAAAAAGCTGTTGATCGTGCATTGTCGCTCACAGAGGAGGAGGGCAAGGCTCTTCTCGGTAAGCTTCCCATCGAAAAGTTGGGAGAACGGACGACGGCGGAAGTTGAGAAGGTTGTCTCAAGCCTTGTTACAAAACTGTTTTCGGGCCTCACAGAGCCGGTTGATGAAACTCTGAAAGCTGAAGTCGTAAAAATGGTTGTTGAGATGAACACGACACCGAAAAACGTTGTCTCTCATCTGCGCTATGTGAACGAGCTGTTTCAGGCGACGGCACCAAAGAATCTCAACGACCTCAAGACTCTCCGGACAACGATTGCTCTCAAGCTCATCGAAGACGCAAAGGTAAGGCTTGAAGGTTCAACGACTCAAACGGTAGAAGCAACGCAAGACGCGCCAGCGACGTCAGGGAAGCGAAAAGCGACAAAACAACAAGCGACACAAGAAAAAACAGCTGAATAACGTGCATCATTGCTGTGATACGGCTGCGGCTCGGTAGATCCTTTTCACTTGGATTTCACCGGGCCATTTGCTTTCAAGTGAACTGATGAAGTCGTCACTCGGAGTGACTGAATACCGTCCCAGTTTTGCTCGCAAGTGAACACTTTCAGCCGTCCATTGGACGTCAAGTGCCAGTGGAGTCGTGCCGCGATGACGGCCTAAAATTGAAGCCAATTCATCGAGATTTTCATGTCGCATGAGAAAGCTTTCGTCTGCAACAAGAAGGATTTGTCTGGCAAGTTCGTTGCGTTTTTCAGAGACCAGACCCACTGATTGGCAGATGCCTTTCACGCTTCCTTCTTCAATTCCTCTCCGGATTTTGAGCTCCATCCACGTTGCATCACCGGGTTTAGGCTTGTTGAGGAGAGCTGCGTATTGATTTGCGAACACGGAAACTTCAATTTCGCCCGTACTGTCCTCGAGTCTGTAGACTCCAAACTTTTTACCCTCTTTTGTCACTTTCTCGAGTGCGAGGGTGACGATCCCGGCAACTTTAACCGTGCGGCGTTTGTGCTCAGGTGTTTCGTCAGGGTCGAGAAAGAGGAGACTGTCATTGATCGGGGCCTGCGCTATTTCTGTGAAGTCATCAGCAAGGAGATCGGCTGGGTGTCCACACATGTAAAAACCGAGTGTTGCTTTCTCGTGACTGAGCTGCTCGAGAAGTGACCAGGGCTTCGTGTGTTTTAATTGCACACCGGCCAGAAGATTATTCTTTGCAGTATTGAATTCGGGAAGGGTGCGTGTTTGCAGGAGCCGTGGATTGAATTTTTTAGACTGCTGTCTCGTCTCGGTCCGCTTCAATGCGCTTGTGCTCTCTGGTGGCGGAGCTGGTGTGCGTGCAGACGACTGTTGCTCTTGTGCAGGTTCTGCGAATAAGTCAAAAATACCCTCACCCACAAGATCCTGGCGTTCAGACTCTTTGGAGATGGCGCGAAGCCAGCTGTCGCTATTGGCAAGCAACTCAGCGCGGTTGGTTGCAATTTGATCGAAGGCACCGGCCTTTATGAGACTCTCAATAACTTTTTTATTGATTTTTCTCGGGTCGAGTCGCGCAATGAATTCAGGAACCGTTTCGAAGGGGCCATTTTTTTCACGTTCCTCTGTGATGAGTTCGATGATCCCTTGACCGAGTCCTTTGATGGCACCCAAACCAAATTGAATGGTCATTGGTGATGGGATTGTGAACTCGAACTCAGCCGAGTTGACGCTCGGAGGTAACAATTGGATTCCCAGTCGCTTGCAGTCACGCACGTAGGAAACGATTTTGTCGGTGTTATCGAGATCGCACGACATGATCGCTGCCATAAATTCTGTTGGATAATATGTTTTCAGGTAAGCCGTCTGAAAGGTTACATAAGCATATGCGGCCGAGTGGCTCTTGTTAAAACCATATTCGGCGAATTTTGCAATCAGATCGAAAAACTCGGAGACACGTTCTGTATTGTGTCCATTCTTCTGTGAACCTTCAAGAAATCGAGTTTTTTGCCTCTCCATCTCAGCTTTGTCTTTTTTACCCATGGCTCTGCGCAGGATGTCGGCTTCACCCAGAGAGTAGTTTGCGAGAACCGCGGCGATCTTTTGCACCTGCTCCTGATACACGATCACACCGTAGGTGTCGGCGAGGATGGGCTCCAGTTCAGCAAAAGGAAATTCGACGGCAGTGCGTCCGTGTTTTCGATTGACAAAGTCAGCGACCATCCCAGAGCCCAACGGCCCAGGGCGAAAAAGTGCTTCAACAGCGACAATGTCTGAAAAGCAAGTTGGCCTCAGCTCGGAAATGAGCTTTCGCATGCCGTTGGACTCGAGCTGGAAAATTCCTGTGAGATGCGCGGTCGAGACCATGTCGTAGACTTTCGGGTCTTCGAGATCGATGTTCTCAATATCAAAATCAGGAATGTGTTTTTTTCGGATTTCTTTGACGGCTTTTTCGATCACAGTGAGCGTTTTGAGTCCAAGGAAGTCGAACTTAATCAATCCAATTTTTTCTGCGAATTTATGCTCGAACTGTGTAATCATCTGCCCTTCTGACTCCAGCTGGGGGCAGCTTTCATCAAGAGGTCGATCGGAAATGATCACACCTGCGGCATGAATGCCGAGTGAGTTGAGAGTCCCCTCAATTGCGAGTGCTCCGTTCCAGAGGGTTTTTGTTTTTTCCTCGGTTTCAATCTTCGTACGCAGACGCTCCTCATCCTTGTAGGCCTGCTCGAGAGTGATACCTGGTTGTTCTGGAATGAGCTTTGCGAATTCATTGCTGTCGTTAAAGCTCCAACCGAGGATGCGCGCCAG
>JBEAPS010000268.1:0-5732 GCA_041164285.1 Pseudomonadota bacterium | reverse complement strand
AACCAACACGTCACGGAAGCCAATTCGCGCGTGTCTGGTTCAAACGCATTGGGTGGAGCACGCAAAGCAGCAATTTTTGCTGCAGCTGGAGCCGCACTCCTTGCACTTTGCAAACTCGTGTTGTTTTTCATGACCGGATCCATGGTGGTCGCATTGTCTGCATGGGACAGCACGCTCGATGTCTTTGTCAGTTCGCTTAATCAAAAAGTCATTCACTACGCACGCCAAGAACCCGACTCAAACCACCCATATGGTCATGGAAAAGCTGAATCTATGGCGGCACTCGCGCAGGGTGCGCTCATTCTCGGTGGTGCCGGGCTCATCATGTTTTCAAGTATTCAAAAATTGTGGGAAAGCTTTCACGGACAAACGCAGCTTTTTGAGCACGCGTGGCAGACGGCTGCTTTTTTCATTTTCGCAGCACTTGCAAGCACTCTCATCACAAAGAGCCTGAAACGAGCTTCGCTCAAATACAACAGTCCTGCACTTGCTGCTGATTCAGAGCACTACCGCACCGACGTGATTGCAAATATAGCCAGTGCACTTTCTGTCGCGGCAATCGCTATGACCGGAAAAGCTTGGCTTGACCCATTGTTGGCGGGTGTTTTTGCTGTGAACATCGGTTGGGGAGGATACAAATTGTTATCCAATAGCATCAACGAACTCCTTGACCACGATCTTCCTCTCAACCTCAAGGAGGAGGTGATTGAAGTGATTGCCAAGTGCGACCAGAATATTATCGATGTTCATAATTTTCGAGGCCGTCGCAGCGGTCACAAATATTTTTTTGATCTGCACGTCACTCTTCCCTCAGACCTCGATTTCAAAACTGTGCACGAGATTACTGAGAACGTTGAAAAGCAAATCGAAGAAAAATTTGATGCCGATGTGGTTGTTCACGCAGACCCAGCTGAATTGACTGATGACAGTATGCGATCATCGGCCGGAATGCGTAGAACTTTGCACCCAATTGACTCTCATCAATGAAAAACAGTTCGACGCTTTTTGCAAAGCCATCGGAGCTACTTGAAAAACATTTGAATGAGTGCGGCATACAATGGGCATCTGTGCTCAGTGTCTCGCAGTGGCACGAATTGTGGGACAAGAACGAAGTTCCGGCTGAGCTTCAACGTGACTTTCAGGCATTCGACGCATGGATTGCTCAGGGTGCACATGCGGGAATGCACTTTCTTGAAAGAAATAGTGATGTAAGAAAAGATCCGCGCAAAATCCTTGCAGGAGTTGAATCAATTCTCACTGTCATTGTTCCTTATGCACATGGAAAAATCGTGCGCCAGCGCGGCAGTCGGAACCGACAAGATGCACTCAGCACATCACCTCATTCGAATAGTAAGATGCAGTCGGAACAAGCGGACTCCAAACGGCAAAATGATTTTATTGAAAAAATAGCACGCTATGCGCGCGTCACTGACTATCACAAGTCAATTAAGGCCGAACTGAATAGAGTCATGCAACTTTGGCAGCGCGACGCACTCTCTCAAGGCACCCTTTCAGCTCCAATCAATTGGCGTGTCGCAACCGATTCACTCCCATTTCTTGACAGAGCCCATGCTCGATTGGCTGGGCTTGGTTTTGTGGGAAAAAACACAATGCTTATCCGACCAGGAGTGGGGAGTTATTTTTTTATTGCGCAGGTGCTTATTGAAGCTCCAATTCATCTGCTTGCTGCCAACAATTTATCTCTACCTACTGCGTCACTTGCTATGTCGCATCTCGACTGTGGGACTTGCACTCGTTGCATCGATGCATGCCCAACATCAGCACTCACACGGGAACAATTTCTCGATTCAAATCGATGTCTCTCATTTTTAACAATTGAACACAGAGGCACGATTGCCGATGAGTTCATACCGCACCTAGGAAAACACTTTTACGGATGTGATGTGTGCCAGGACGTTTGTCCATACAATTTAAAAACCTTACCCCTACAAAGCATCCAGCCGTTCAATCGCTACAACACACACTTTGAAACACTTTCAATGGAAGAAGTTGCGAGAATGAATCAACTTCAATACGAAAAGTGGTTTGGAGGCACCGCCATGACGCGCGCAAAATATGGCGGACTCATTAGAAACGCACTCTATAACATGTTTGCAAATAATGATGTTGCGCTGAATGAAATTCTAGATGCTAGGAAAGATGATCCTCAGCCCTTGATTGCAGCTACAGTTGCCCATATCTTTGAACTCAATAAACGTCGCTACGCCCGCGACCCGCGATGAACTCCTGCGGCATTCGGCCGATTTTGAGCGACAGTTGCTCCGTCGCCTTTTCACGAAATACTCCAACAGTGATGGTTTTTCCGGGGCGCATTGCTTTCACCGAAGATCGAAAGTCGGACAGATCAAAAATGCGCTTTCCTTCAATGGAAACGATGATATCACTCGTTTTAAGTCCGGCAGTTTGCGCAGGCGATCCGGTCACCACGTTGGTCACCATCAAGCCTACCGACTGTGAAGCCTGTCCCTCAGGCTTCACAGTGGTCAGTCCAACGCCCAGCCAAACAAGTTTCGACAAACCAACAGGCTTTCTCAAAGCGTCGAGAATGGGGGCAGCGACCTCAGTGGGAATAGCGAATGAAATTCCGCGGGCATCAGAAAGCAATGCGGTATTGATGCCAATCACCTCGCCCTTCAAATTAAAGAGCGGCCCACCCGAATTGCCAGGGTTGATTGCAGCATCGGTTTGGAGAAAGTCGTCAAAAGGACCTTCGCCAATGGTTCTCCCTTTGGCGGACACAATACCAGTGGTCACTGTGTGGCCGAAGCCAAATGGGTTTCCAATCGCAAAAACTGGGTCGCCAATTCTAGCCTTTCTGCTATCAGCAAAGCGAAGCAGTCGCGCTTTGGGCCATGGATTGTCGAGCTTCAGCAAGGCCAAATCAGCCTGCTTATTCATCCCGATGAGTTTTGCACTTAAACCCCAGCGTTCGTGCGCAGGCACAACTTCAATGCTCTGAGCGTCTTTGACCACATGATAATTAGTCACCACAAAAGAATTGTTTTTGTAAAAGAATCCTGAGCCACGAGAGCGCGGAAGCTCCTTTTGGATAACCTCCAGCGGTGACACAAACAATTTAAAAAACGGGTCCATCTCTGCTGCAGACTTTGGATCCTGCGGAACCTCACGCTTTCCACCCTCGGAGTGTGACGCTGTTATGTTGTCGATCGTTCTGATGTTCACAACACCCGGAAGCACACGCGAGACAACATTGGCAATAGAAACAATTTGTGCCGGACGTGCCACAGCGGGTAATGCACAGAAGAGAATTGTTAAGGCCAATCGCAACCCACGCCTTACCGCTGTAGGTCGGCTCCTCACGCACGTCACCTGCATCTCTCCCCCTGTCCGCAGCTTGTCTGCGGGAACGGTCAATCCCTGCACAATTGTGGCACATCTCTGGCAACCGCTCCGACCTTGTGCCAAGGGCATGACAAACAGTGTTCAAATCGTTATTGTCCTTGAGTCGTGCAATTCATGCGGAAAAAGAGGGCGAAAGTGAATAAAGTACTTCATCTTTGGCAAATCCTGCTCATCGCACTGAGCCCAATGGGGTGCGTCACACCTCCACCCACTTCTGAAGGTCTGCAAAAAGACTTCGAGGCGCTCAGCCCTGCAAGAATTGCAGCCTTTCCGCCGGTCTTATTGCCTCATCCAAGCAGCGCACTGACGATCGACCCGGCCACCCTCATGACCTACGACATCAAGGCCAGTGTCGAATCTAAAATTTTGTCCGCTTTCAAAAATCAGCCGGGCGTCAACGGTATTTCATTCAACGCCGTGCGCGCCGCACTTAAGAACAATCCCAAGCTGATCGAAACAATTGACTCTGAAATCCGCAAGACGGCTCAACTGACAAGCAACAATCTCACACGTGAATACCTTTTGCTTTCAAAAGCTTGTCAACAGCATCAAAACCTTCTTGGCTTTTACAAGTTTTGCGTCACTGAGTCGCCCAACTGGCAAACTCTTCTCAACCAGTTTTCAGCTTCTGTTTACAACTCTGACACGGTGTTGCTGCCATTTATTACGGCTGTTGAAAAAAAACTTGAGCAGGAAAGCTATGTGATCCGTTTCGGTGTTTCAGTGCTGCTCATCGACACAAACACAGGCAAGCTCATGTGGGGCCGCGATAGGGTTGAACAAATTGCTATGCCTTCGGATAAGAAACAGTTCGCAGAGGTCAAAACAATCATCGATGCGGCATTCTCAGAGCAGTTTTGGGCTGATTTCCCGGGCCGACGATCTGTCAGTCCACAAGCAAAAGAATGAGGAAGAACCACAGGTGAGCGAAAAGAAAAAAACAAGCAAAATGCGTTCAGAAAATTTTGTCACCGCATCAAATTCAACTGTTGAGGCGCTCTACACAGAAAATCATTTGGGCAGTTTCGAAAGTTTTTTAGGAGAATTGGGCGAACCTGGCCAATATCCCTATACGCGCGGTGTTCACTCATCAATGTACCGCAGCCAGTTCTGGACAATGCGGCAATACGCAGGTTTCGCCACCGCAGAGGAGTCTAACGCACGTTACCGCTATCTACTGGAAAACGGACAGACCGGGCTCAGCGTCGCATTCGATTTACCTACACAAATCGGCTACGACTCCGACTCCGATCAGGCCGCCGGTGAAGTCGGTAAAGTGGGTGTGGCCATCGACACGCTTGCGGACATGGAAATTCTTCTCCAAGGCATTCCTCTCGATAAAATTTCCACTTCAATGACGATCAATGCATCTGCGAGCGTATTGCTTGCCATGTACATTGCGGTGGGTGAAAAGCAGGGCGTCTCTGCCGATAAGTTGCGTGGCACAATTCAAAACGACATTTTGAAAGAATACATTGCGCGCGGCACTTATATTTTCCCGCCGCGACCATCGATGCGGCTCATTACCGATATTTTTGCTTACTGCAAAACTGATGTTCCGCAGTGGAACACAATCTCTATTAGCGGCTACCACATCCGCGAAGCGGGCAGCACTGCCGCCGAGGAAGTGGGCTTCACGCTCGCCAATGGCATTGCTTATGTGCAGGCAGCCATCGACGCTGGCCTTGATGTCGACGATTTTGCTCCGCGTTTAAGTTTCTTTTTTAATTCATTCACAGATTTGCTCGAAGAAGTAGGCAAGTTCCGCGCAGCGCGCAGACTGTGGGCAAAAATCATGAAGGAACGCTTTGGTGCAAAAAATCCAAAGAGCTTAATGCTTCGCTTCCACACACAAACGGCAGGCTCCACCCTCACAGCACAGCAAGCCGACAACAACATTGTGCGCGTCACTATCCAAGCCCTCGCAGCTGTGCTTGGAGGCACTCAAAGCCTTCACACCAACTCGCGCGATGAGGCGCTTGCTCTTCCTAACGAAGAATCAGCCCGTATTGCGCTCCGTACTCAGCAGATCATTGCCCATGAGTCGGGCGTGGCTGAAACGGTCGACCCGCTTGCAGGCTCTTATTATGTAGAAGCCACCACGCGTCGCATAGAGCTCGAGGCGCTCGAACTTATCGAAAAAATCGACGGCATGGGAGGAGTGATTCCTGCTATCGAGCAGGGCTTCATTCAGGCCAGTATTCAACGCTCTGCCTACACCTATCAACAAGATATTGAGAAGGAAAAACGCATCATTGTGGGTGTGAACAAATTCACAATCACCGAACCACCACCCCAAGGGTTGCTGCGTGTCTCAAAAGAGGTCGAGCATAACCAAATCAGGAAGC
>JBEAPS010000267.1:0-4407 GCA_041164285.1 Pseudomonadota bacterium | reverse complement strand
CTCCCTGATGTAGCGTTCATCGTTCTGAACCCTCAATCTATAGCTGCGCCGAGGCGAGAACACAATGAATGAAAGAAAGAGCCAAGCTACTCTGCAAAATAAACGCTCATTTTCAATAGAGCACGATAAGTACAAAAGTATGGCCGTGCGTCTTATCATGCCAAGTGATCTGAACGCGGCTAACAGGCTCTTTGGTGGTCGACTTTTGGAATGGGTTGATGAAATCGCCTCTCTTTTCTGCATGACACAACTTTGCAGAAAACAAATTGTAACCAAAAAGATTTCAGAAGTGATATTCAATGAGCCTGCGGACCAAGGAGATGTCCTCGAGTTTCTTTGCAGAGTGAAGGATGCAGGTCGAAGTTCCATCACAATAGAGTGCTTGGCAGTCACCAAGGTTATTTCAGCACACGAAGTTTCGAGATTAATTGTGGCGTGCGATTTGGTTTTCGTCGCCATCGGAGCCGACGGAAGACCCGAAGCTCACGGATTTATTCTGGAGAATCAAGCGAAGTGAATTTCTTTGTCATCAGACATGGTCAAACCGATTACAATGCTCAAAGAAGGTTTCAAGGGCAGGCAGACATTCCCCTCAATGACAATGGCCGCGATCAGGCTCGTAGAGCTGGCCTCATACTGCAGACACTACTTACACAGGCGCAAGACAGAAATACGCCGGTACATTGTTTCACGAGTGACCTGCTTCGGACTCAACAAACGACAGAAATCGTTTTGCCGCATATCCGAGACTTTATAATTCATCTCATCGCTGAGCCACGCTTGCGAGAGTTTCACTGTGGTCTGTTCGAAAACAAAACATACGAGGAATTTGTCTGTGATCATCAGGAGATCGCCGACACCTACATGAAATCATACGAAAATGACCGTTATGGAACTCAGTATCCTGGTCTTGGCGGAGAATCTCGACACGATGTCATGATGCGTGTGGGTGAGGTTTTACATCAAACCCGAACGCTGCTTGAAGCTGGAAACGCCGTGCTTTGGGTGGCTCATGGTGGTGTCATTGATGTTCTGCTCGAACTCATGCACATCCAACTGCCTAAAGCAGGATCAGACCGGATTTCGGCAGGAAATGGAGATGTCCTTCAATTTTCAAGCGTCGTTGGCAAAACAATACTGTCTGACGTGAGTCAAAGGCTTGGTCATTCCCTGAGCTGGCAATTGAATAAGCACTATAAAATCGGCAGCACAGTTGCTGCTAAAGTAATTAAAGAGGTATGATTTTTTTTCATTCTGAAACGACATATGCCGCTCTGTTGCTCGACAGAGTAGTCGTCACTTTTTAATAAGCTGTCCACAGGCAGCTGCAATATCTCGACCTTTGGATAAACGGACAGTTGCAACATGACCCGCTGATTTTAGAATATCTCTAAACTTCCAGACACGCGCCAACTCAGGACGACGAAACGCAGCACCCTCATGCTCGTTTAAAGGAATAAGATTAATCTTAACTCGAAGTCCAGAAAGAAGTTCTGCGAGAGCCTGAGCGTGCTTCTCGCTATCGTTCACATTCTTGAGAAGGGTGTATTGAATCATAAATGGACGCGCGTATCGCGATGACTCAGATTTCAATACCGCAATGACTGATTGAAGCGGATGGCCCTTATTCACAGGCATCACTCTCGAGCGCTCATCATCAAATGGTGAATGAAGGCTTAATGCAAGGCATGCATTGGAGGCTGAAAGAAAGTGCGACAATTGAGGCAATAAACCCACCGTGCTGACCGTGATTTTGTTGTGGCTGAACTGCAATCCTTGAGTGTCCGTAAAAATATTAATGGAGGCCATTACGGCATCCAAATTATCGAGAGGCTCGCCCATTCCCATGAAAACCAAATTTGAAATACGTTGATATTGGGACAAGACCCCTTCTTGAGTGCGCCTCCAAATGTCTGCAGCGATGACCTGGCTCACAATTTCATCCACAGAAAGACTACGAATGAGTCCCATGCGCCCCGTCTGACAAAAACGACATCCTTGAGCACACCCCACTTGTGTGGAGAGGCACTGAGTCAAGCGTCCTCGCTCGGGAATGAGCACAGTTTCTATTTCAAGACCGTCCGCAAGTGAGAGTACGAGTTTGCTCGAACCGTCCATTGCACTTTGCTCACATCGAGTGACACGAACAGGCATCTGAAAATCAAAACAACGCCGAAGCTGTTCTAAGGAGCCATTGTGTGTTTCATCTGGGAATTGAGGTGGCCACTCAATGTTTGACGCCCTTGCATAAAGTCCTTCAAACACGCGCGCGGCGCGCGGCGCCGAGCTCTTTTCGCCAAAACTTGACACAATAAATTGCTCAACTTCGCTTCGCGTCAGACCAAGTATGTGGCGATTCATAAGCAGTGCCGTCCTCTCTCAAGGCTCTTAGGCAAGAAAGTTGCTCAGGGTCAAGCCCAGACTTAAATGCTGTAAAGCTTCCTTTCATGAATGAGATAAATGTTAAGTATGCATCTACTCAAGGCCCTATGAGATAGAAATAGCCACTCATTTCCTCTTATTAGCGCCACACAGACTGCATCGAATGCCAAATGAGGGCTATTTGAGTCCGTTGGCCGTCCGACACCTTTCTTGGACATCTTGAGCAAGAGCGATAAAGTCCTCCACAAGAACGACAAGGAGCTTGAAAATGTGGCAATTGAGTGGCGACCGCGTCATTGGAAAGTGCTCTGATATGGGTGGCATGACAAGTGGTGAAGTCAACCGCGAGAAGGTGATTCGAGCTGGCCTCAATTTTCAAAGAGTCCAACAACATCAGGAACGCGTTGTCACGGCCACTGCTTCGGGACGTGCAACAACCCTGCCTGTGATTGGCGCCTGTACAACGAGCAACGGTGCCGTCATTCCTTGGAAGACCCTCGTTCGATTCGCTGAGGGAGAACGACTCTCAGCGGCGCAGCGACGCGCCCGGCGCGCGGCTTTTCAATACTGGTGCAAACAGCACCTTGGCACGTTCATACCTGCGGCAGGGGCTGCATCCCGCTTTATGGCCTCCTTGCAAAGGTTCATTCAGGATGCCAATTTGCAAACTCCTGAGCTCAAAGATTTTTGCTCAAGCTTCTTCGCCGTAGAAGGTTCACAGCAGCCCGGAATTCATCGCTCACAGAGGCTTGACTCTCTGGCGTCACTTTCTTCACTCGTACTTCCAGCAGATATCAAAGTTATTCCGCAGTTACTCATGGACTGGGACAAAACGGCTGTCACTGCTGATTTTACGGAATTAGCTGGTGCTCTTGAGCTATTTTTCACCGAAGGGCGCGCGTCTGACTCAAGATCGCCGACCGATGCCTCAACGAATTCGCAGCTCAATGGCAACAATGATTTCAATGATACTGACCGCAACAATTGGCGAGTCCACTGGGAATCGCATCAGACGATGACGGGTGAGAAATCTCTCAAAGGTCAGCACTGGCTTGATGCGCTACAAAGCCAGCCACCGATGGAAGTAGTTAACTCTAACAAAAAATTAAGACGTGAACTCTCAGAGAAAGAAAAGCTCGCATTGCGTTGTTATGCTGCGGCTTATGTGCTGATTGAAAAATATGCTCAACACCCAAAGGGTCTCGTTCCCACGACAGCTGAAAGTGATTCCTTTCTATTTCTAAAGTTGGTAGAACAAATCGCTCTGTTGCAGAGCTCAGTAAACATTTACATTGCACCTCATCAAAAAACCGCAGCATTCAAAGAAGAGGTGACAGTCGGAAAACGAAAGCTCATTGAACAAACGCAAAACATTTTTGATCTTGAGGGAACGTCATTTGCGCCGGACTGGCTCAAATCAACAATTCAAAGAAACGTCTCGGACACTCAAATTCTCGAGCAAGGCCTAGACTTATGCACGATACGTTTTCATGAAGATGGCACAGCGGTCGTCGATGAAAATGGCCAATACAGCCCTGTTGCGGCAGGTCATGGTGAACTTCTCAATCTTTTTCCCGACATCGCAGCACAGTGGCCTCAACTAGAATGCCTTCACATTCGTAATATAGACAACGTGATCGGCACCCAAAAAGAGAGACAGCAAGAACTCAAGAGCGTTGCTGAAACATTTCGATTACTTCGCGATGCAATAGAGTTTCTGCGTTCCGAAGTTGAAGAGTTTCTTCCAAAGTGTCGGCAGTCGGATGGCGCTGAATTACTCACACACCCTGATGCAGTTGCGGCTGTCCGATTTTTGGTCCAACTTATTCCGGGACAGAGCCAAAACTTGGGGCTCTCTGGATTACCATCAACTAATGCTCTCCACGGTGGATTGAGTGTTGAAAGTATCCAGAAAGTGCTTGGAAACCTGTTTCACTGGCAACCCCTTCCAGAAGGTTTGAGTTGTTTTGGCCAATGGGATTGGTTGCAGCAGCAGCTCTCACGACCGCTGAGCGTTTTCGGAGT
>JBEAPS010000266.1:0-8400 GCA_041164285.1 Pseudomonadota bacterium | reverse complement strand
CCCAACTCCTTTGCAAGAAACGCGAGACTCTCCTCAAGCAGCTCATGAACAGCCTGACTGCAGCGTTCATTCTGACTGACACTGCCAAGAATCTGCTCGGTGAATTGAATGATTTGCTCATGGAGAACTTCACGAGGCGTGTCTTTTTCTGTGCTTTCAAGTGCCTTTGCATATGTTTTAATAGCTTGCGCAAGCCAGCCTCGCGCAGAATTTCTTCCCCTGCGTCTGAGCTTTTTGACAGTACGTTCTGATTTCATGCGAATCTTGGCTCACCTTGTAGAAGCCCAGCCAAACCGCTCATGACCTCAGGCATTCCCATTTTTTGCAAAGTGCTGGTGGTAACGACCATTCCGGGTGGCAGACCGAGCTGTTGGTTTCGTTGGCGGATGACCATGCCCAATTGAGCTTTTGTGAGTTTGTCGCATTTCGTAAGAATTAAGAGAACATTTAGGCCGCGTGAAATAAACCATTGGGCAAGATCGACGTCTTCTGGTGTGACGTCTCTGCGCACATCCATGAGGAACAAAATTCCCAGAAGTGAAGTACGTTTTTCAAAAAAAGTTCTCATGGCCTCAGCCCAGTGAGCCTGTGTCTCCCGTGGAGAAAACGCAAAGCCATAGCCGGGCAAATCGATGAGCCTGAAGGCACCCTTTTCAACATCAAATACGTTCATCAACTGAGTGCGTCCAGGTGTCGAACTCACACGCGCAAGCTGTCGTTGACCTGCTATAAAGTTTAGCAATGAACTTTTTCCGACGTTACTGCGTCCAACGAGTGCGAGCTCTGGAACGAGTGCGGGGGGCAGCTCTTCAAGCTTGCTTGCAGACGTCACAAACTCCATACGCAAGGGTATTCTGCGGAGCATGAGCTGTGTGATGAACGCCTCGGGAACTGGAGTATAAATCATGGGTTTAATCCTGCGGGTGAGTTGCCTTTTCTGGTCGGCGGGACTAGATAGCAAGCCCGAGCGGCAGAGCTCCGCGTGTTATGACCCAGGAGAGTTAAAATGTCTACATCCTATGATCTCGTGGTGATTGGAAGTGGCCCAGCAGGATACGTTGCGGCTATTCATGGTGCCCAAAATGGCCTCAAAACTGCATTGGTGGAGAAAAAAGACTGGCTGGGCGGAACATGCCTCAACGTCGGGTGTATTCCCACAAAAGCCATGCTTCACTCGGCTTCAATGTTCGACAAGGCGAGTAAACTCGCGTCCTACGGAGTAAAAATAGAGGGAGCAGACAAGCCCGGAGGCATCACACTCGACTTTCCTCAAGTGAATAAAAGAAAAGACGAAATTGTGAAGCACGTGAATGGTGGCGTTGCTTTCCTCATGAAGAAAAACAAGATTGACGTCATCCGCGGAATGGGCCGGCTAGCTGGAGCAGGTCAGGTCGAGATTACTGCAGCCGACGGTAAGAAAAGCAAAATTCAGGCTAAAAATATTTTGTTGGCAACTGGCTCAAAGGTGCGTGAGCTGCCCCATATTAAAATTGATGGCAAAGACATTTTGAGTTCAGATCACATTCTTTACATCGATAAAGTGCCAGAGAGTCTTGCTATCCTTGGCGGTGGCGTGGTTGGCTCAGAATTCGCTTCTTGCTTCGGCCGGTTTGGCTCCAAAGTTGCAGTTTTCGAAATGAGTGAACAGCTTGTCCCAAGCGAAGACTTTGAGACCGCGGCAGAACTTGCAAAGGCGCTCAAGAAGCAGAACGTCGAAATTCTTACTGGTATTAAGGTGAAAAGCATCACAGCCAAAGGTGGCAAAGTTGAAGTTCAAGTCGAAGGAGAATCAACTCCTCGAACTTTTGAAAAAGCTCTCATTAGCGTAGGCAGAGCTCCTGTGACCGAAGATATTGGTCTTGAAACAGTTGGAATTAAGCCTGACGCTCGCGGCTTTATCCCAGTCGACTTGAAAACCTACAAGACTTCCGCTGCCAACGTGTATGCAGTTGGAGACATCATTCCAACTCCGCAACTTGCTCACACAGCGTCTGCTGAAGCGATGTATGCAGTGGACATCATTTGCGGCAAGAAGCGCACACCTATCAACTACCTCACAAACCCGGGTGCAATTTATACCTATCCTGAGGTTGCGAGTATTGGGCATCGTGAGCAGGACCTCAAAAAAGAAGGCCGTGAATATAGCGTTGGGAAATTTCCATTCTCAGCTATTGCTAAAGCGCGAATCGAAGACGCAGCTGATGGTTTCATAAAGATCATCACTGACAAAAAATATGGCGAAATTCTGGGTGTGCATATTGTGCACGCCAAGGCGACTGAACTCATAGCAGAATTTAGCTTGGGCAATAACCTTGAGATGACGATCGATGAACTGGCTCACACCATTCACCCGCATCCCACCATCTCCGAGACAGTTCTTGAAGCAGCACATGCTGCCAAAGGGCACGCCATCCATATTTGACGGAGAAGAAGAACATGGCCACCAACGTTTTGATGCCTCAAATGGGCGAGTCGATCAACGAAGGTACACTGACAAAGTGGCACAAAAAAATTGGCGATAAAGTTCAGAGAGAAGAGATACTTTTCGAAATTTCTACTGACAAAGTAGACACGGAAATCCCTTCGCCTGTGTCGGGCGTCCTCGTCAAAATTCTCGCTGAAGAGGGTGCCGTAGTGGCAGTCAATTCAGTGGTTGCTGTCGTTGATGAGTCGGGAAGCGCTTCTGCAACTGCTCAACCAGCAGCAGCTCCAGTTTCAGCTCCCAGCGCTCCGGTCGCAGCTCCTGCGCAAACCGATGTTGCTCCATCGTTGCAAACCGATGTTCAAACAGTGTCCGACGATGCCAAAGGTGTGAAGAGCAGTCCACTTGTCCGAAAAATGGCTGCAGAACATAACATTGATCTTAGCAAAGTGACTGGAAGTGGTGAGGGCGGCCGAATCAACAAGCAGGATTTGGTCAGCTATATGGAAGCTGCGAAAAGCACGGGAAGTGGTTTAGTCACGTCAGCTGCTCAAGCAGCATTTTCTGCGGTGAAAACGGCGTCGGGCGCGGCTGTTGATACAACTGGCGGATTGATTGCAGGGACATCCGATGGTGTGCGTGTAGAGCGCGTACCCATGACTCAGATGCGTAAGAAAATTGCTGAGCACATGGTGATGAGCAAGCGCACAAGTCCGCATGTGACGAGTGTGATTGAAATTGATTTGCAGAAGATTGTTGATTTGCGAGGTAAATTTAAAGATAAATTTGAGTCACTCCATGGTTTTAAACTGAGCTTCATGCCGTTTTTTATGCACGCAGCACTTGAGGCTATCAAGGCCGTTCCCATCGTCAACGCGAGTGTTGATGGCGACACAATCGTTTATAAAAAAGATGTCAACCTTGGTATTGCAGTGGCGCTGGATTGGGGATTGATAGTTCCCGTTATCAAAAACTCGACCGAGCGTAGCTTCGTTGGCTTGGCTCGTGAACTTGAATCACTTGCTGGAAAGGCACGTAGCAAAAAGCTTGCGCCAGATGACGTGAAAGGTGGGACCTTCTCTATCTCGAACTTTGGTGGCTTTGGTACAATCATCGGTCAACCCATCATTAACCAGCCACAAGTGGCAATCATGGGAATTGGAGCCATGGTGAAGAAACCTGTTGTGATCAACGATGCAATCGCCATTCGTACGACTTGTCACGTTGTGTTGAGCTTCGACCACCGCGTGATTGATGGGTCTGATAGTGGAAAGTTCCTCTCAACAGTAAAAAACACCCTTGAGAATTGGTCGTTGCCTGTAGTCTGATCGTCACATTAACGCACAACTGTGCGCAAAGTGAGTCACCTGCCATTCTAGGCTCGGTGGCTCATTTTTGTTGCGGGAGATCTTGGGGAAAGCCGGGTAGCGAATAGAGAAACAGCATCATGCGCTTTCTATTTTCGTCCTCTGACCAGCCTGACGGTGGCATTGGTCTCGGTGCATTTTGGTCTCGCAGCCTCAATGAGATATTGACGCTGTTATTCTGGAAGCCTCCAGTTGTTACGAAGCTTGTGTGACATCTGGCACATGCATTAGCCGCTTCTTTAAAGGAGTATGGCACTAAGTTCTCCTCATAAACGTAGGAGTAATCTTTGTTGTCGTTATAAAACCGAAAATATGTGGGATTATTTTGAATCACTTCAGGCGAAGAGCCAGATTGCGAAATTCCCCAAACACAAAGCGTTTTGATGTTGTTATTGCTGAAAGTTAAATCAAGCTTTTTAGCTACGGGTTGTGCCGCCGTGCCAGGAATTGCTCTTCCATCGCACGTCGTTGAAAAATCAAACGACAATGCTTTGTAGTGGGTGACCGCTTCACCCGAGACAGAAAATTGCTTTGGTGTCGTTGCGCTCGCTCCTTGAGCGACGGGGAGCGCTTTGACCAAAGCTTGTAGGTTGAGTTTCTGCAGCACTCGAACGAAAGGGGCCTGCTGCATCAACCCAGCCTCGCTGCGCGAGAGTATGCAAAGAGTTTTGAGCCCGCTTCCAGCGAGGCTCACTTTGAGCGGCTCAGTTGCTGAAATAAACTCTCCATAGTTTGCGTCTTTGCAATCACTCACGGAATCGATGAGTGCAAATTGGTATTCATAGACTTGTGTCCCTTTCACGGTGATTTCGAGCTCATCCTGCTGCAGAGGCCCTTCAGGAATGTTGAGATCATCAAGAACCGGATTCACAGTATCGCGCGTCCAAGAATACTTTGCGACTTGAGGAGTTGCGTTGCCCTGCACGTCGCGCACTTGAAGACATAGGCTCCACACTCCATCGAATCTGAATTCTGACTCAATGGCTTCACTCACTGAAGTCCAGGGAGAGTTTTCGAGGGTGCCACACTCTGCACTATTCAAAACGCGATATCGAAACTCATAGGCCTCTCCACTATCAATACGGATCTGCGCAGATGATTGGCTTGTGAATGCGGTTGGCTGACCTGAGAGTGTGTATTGCGGGCCACTTGTTGACACAGACTCTTTCACAAACTTGTGGACTGTGATTTCACTCAATTGACCTGATTGTCCTTTTTGTTGGATGCACAATGTTTTGGGCCCATCTGCGCCCAGCGACAATTTTAAGGGTTCACCTCCTGAAATAAACTCACTCCATTGCGAACAAGTCTCTTCGTCTCCATGAATAAGTGAGTAGCGATAGGTTGCACCAACAGACGTATTAACTGAGGTCAACAGAGAACTCAGGCGCGTGACCGAGGCAGGTTCACTCGTCAATCCAAAGGTGACTTTGTCTCGAACCGTGACGTTTGATCCGCCAGCACCAACTCTGTTTCTGCGAGCGTTCTCTATTAAGACACGCTCGTCCTCGCTCAAGTCATAATTCACTTGCCGACCCGAGCAGCCCCAAAGGGCAACCAAAAGTGTGGGCAGCCCGATGGCATAAACTTGGCGGGGAGTCCAGATTGGCCTTCTCATGCTGCTCCTTTATCATCGCAAAGAAGGCTATCGGACAGATCGCTAAAACTACTGAATAGTTTAATATAACTATCTGTATATAATGAAGAATTAAGCCTTAAGCTTGATTCTTTCAAGCGCTCTTTACTAGTGTCAAATGCGGGAAATAGGTGAGGGGGGTAAACATCATGAAACATGCGTTGCTTGTGTCGGGGCTTTGTCTGGTGATATCAGGCTGTGCTTCAAAACCACTTATTGAAGAAAGCGCAGCTCCATTTGAAAAAGACACTTGTCTTGAAAGTCCGTTGGTTGGTCTTTGGACGAGCGACAAGCCTGAGGGCGACAGAATTACCTTCAATCAAGATTGCACTGCAGTCTCAGTGAAATGTCAGAGCCGGTTGCAGTTCCCACCCAACGCCACTCAGAATGGAATCTTTAACATAAAAGTCCTTGAATCTGAGGGTCCTGATGAGTGCTTGGACAATGGGAGTCATCGCTGTTCAGTGAGTGTGTTAAGCAATTCAGCAACTCTCACTTGCGATGAAAAAGTATTTAAGTTGAAACGTTTTTGATGGATTTAGAGCAGTAAACCCATCAGAGCACCACACATTGCAGACGCAAACATTCCCGCAATCATGGCTTTCACACCCAGAGCAGCGAGCTCGCCTTTTTTTTCCGGCGCCATACCGCCGATACCACCAATTTGAATGGCAATCGAACCAATATTGGCGAAACCGCACAACGCATAAGACATGATGAGTGCAGATTTGCGGTCGAGCTCTGAACCGTTTTTGGCTAAATCAAGATAAGCAACGAATTCGTTCAGGATGAGTTTTTTGCCAAGCAATTGTCCTGCGAAATGCATGTGCTCGGAAGAAACGCCGAGCATCCATGAAAAAGGAGCGAAAAGCCATCCTAAAATCAATTCAAGGCTCAACTGCGTGCCAGCCCAGTTCGAAAGACCTGTTTGTGTACCTAGCCACCCCAGTGCACCGTTGCTCATCGCCATGAGAGCAATGAAGGCGATGAGCATACCCCCAACCGTGATGGCCAGATGAGTGCCCTCGAGTGCACCCTGCGCTGCTGCGTCGATTCCGTTGGTGTAAATTGATTTTCCATCGAGTTTTGCGTTGCGGTGTTCGCCGCTGAGATTGGTTTCAGGGACGATGATTTTTGCAAATACAATTGTTGCAGGAGCCGACATCACACTCACTGTAAGGAGATGTCCTGCAATATCAGGAATCAGGCCAGAGAGCATTCCGACATAAGCGGCGAGCACTCCACCTGCCACATTCGCAAAGCCGCCCACCATGACGCACATGATTTCGCTTCGTGACATAGCGCCTATGTAGGGTTTTACGAGTAGAGGAGCTTCAGTCTGCCCAAGAAAAATGTTGCCAGCTGTTGAGAGCGATTCAGGTCCAGAAATCCTCAGAAAGCGTTGCATAAGCCAAGCAAATCCGTTCACAATTTTTTGCATGACACCGTAGTGGTAGAGCACAGCCATAAGAGATGCGAAAAAAATGATGGTGGGCAAGACCTTAAATGCAATGATGTAATCACCAATTTTTTCTGGATCTGTGAGTGGACCAAACACAAAGCCTGAGCCGCGGTCGACAAACGAAAGGCTCGCAATGATGGCATCATTGGCCGCACTGAAGAAAGGACTGAGCGGGCCGGAAAGGTTGAGAGCTGGAATTCCTGCGATCAAAACTCCAAAGCTCAATTGCATGAGCGATGCGAGGCCCACAATTCTCCACGGTATTGCTCTGCGATTCTCGCTCATCAACCAGGCCGCAAAAAGCATAAATGCAATTCCAATGAGGCCTGTGAATTGGGTCATGTTGATGTGCCCTCAGTCGATGATAGGAGTGGTTAGGGAGCCTAATTTTTCAAATCGAGTGCTGTGAAATAGTGTTGCCGGAGATACACCGGGCTGTCCTTCTGGAATTTCTTGATTGAACTGGTCGTAATATTTTTTCCAAAAATCACTCAATACGCCAAATGACATCGGTGAGGGTGGCTCAGGACTTTTAAGAAACGTGTTGATAAATTTCAGAACAAATTCGGAGCAATAGAGTTTTTCTTTGCCAGAGTCGCTAAAATTATCCCACAAAAACAAGTCATCGAATGGCAATCCCTCGAAGCTACTCTTGAAAACTGAGGCGATTTCTTGCTCTGAGAATGCATGAGATTGAAATTCAATGGGCCTCAAATGGAAAAGGTTTTGCCCTTTTTGTGCGCGTTCAAATATTTCAGTGAGCGGCGTGCGCTTCACTTCGCCCCAAGCTTCATAAACGTAGGTTTCGTTGATGTCGTTGGTAGATGTGGCGACCACAACCGAGTGTGAGTAGGGAACGTCTGTTTCTTTCTCAATTGCGTTGCACACGTAGCAATTGAGGGGAACAAGAAGAACATCACCCGCCTTGAGTTGCGTATTTTCAAGTGTTTCGTTGAATGCTGCTGTTTGAGAAACGAGCAAAACATTTACGATGATGGCCAAGGGTACACCGGACAGTCGAAAAGCTTCGGCTAGTTTCCGCATTAAGTGATAAGCTCCTAACTTCCTTTGATAATTACTAAAAACAAAGAATGGTTTAGTGCTCTTTGTCACTAGGGTCAATGCCTCATTCGCCTCAACCTTTAGAACAGCTCAGAATTTTGCATTGAATAACAAATCGCTTTGCTCGAGATTTCCCCCAGACCGTTCAGAACATGATTTTGCAACAAGGGAGGCTGTATGAAGGTATCATTTTGGCTCGCAGCAGGTGGTGCAGCGCTGGGAGGGTTGGGAGCTCAGTCTGCTCTTGCTGCACAGAACACCGAGGTTCATGAGTGCACAATCAAATATACGAGGAATGCGACGTCTGTTCCCATGCAGGAACTCAATGATTGCATGGAGCCATTGTCTGACAAAAAAGCCAACATAGAGTTCATTCACTTGTTGAGTTCCACGCGCTCAGGCGGCTCCTTTGTAAAAAATGTTCGCGTCGGTGACTCACGCATTTCGAATC
>JBEAPS010000265.1:0-5309 GCA_041164285.1 Pseudomonadota bacterium | reverse complement strand
GGGGTGTTCCTGCCGGCTGGGGAATGATGGAAGATTTAAGGTCCAAAGGTGTCTATCATTCTGAGCGACGCAGAGGGATTGCTGTGGCAGCGCAGGAAACATGGTCGTTGCCAACTCTAGTTTCGATGGGCCTCATTGATGCTGATTGCGCGGAGGGGAGCGAATCAGGGTGGCTCAGTCAGCTCGCTTCTCTTGCTCAAAGGCTTTTAAGTTGCCCCCCTGAGTTATGCGCAGAACTCATTGAGACAAGACCGAATGTTCCGGAGGATAAACTTCCAAAGTTCGACGAAAACTTGTTTTCCCGATATTGGATGAAAGAATTGCATATGAGAAGAATAGAGGATTTTCTTTCGCGGAAATTAAATTCAAAAGGGAGTCATTGATTAGATGTTCAAGTCGTTCTCGCTTTTCAATTGGGCATTGCTCTTTTCTATGTTTCTGAGTCTTGTGCAAAGTTGCGGAGTAAAAACACCCCCGACCCCTTTACTGCCATCGCATGAAAGCGACCTGGATGCCGAAGCTAGAGCCCGAAAAAAAGAACAAGAAAGAGCAAACAAGAGGTAAAACTTGGGAGATAGTATACGTGAACGAAAAACTTTGTTGGCCAAAAACACGTTTCTTTGAACTCTTTCCAAACACTCGTCATCCAATCGTTCAGGGTGGAATGGTTTGGGTCAGTGGGGGACGACTTGCCTCGGCGGTTTCTAACGCAGGAGGCCTAGGCCTTATCGGTGCTGGGTCGATGAAGCCAGACTTGCTCAGAGCTCACATTCAAAAAGCGAAATCTCTCACACAACTCCCTTTTGGAGTTAATGTTCCCCTTCTATATAAGGATGCTCGCCTGCAACTTGAAACTGCGCTTGAAGAAGGCGTCCGTATTTTCTTCACAAGTGCAGGCTCTCCAAAGACACACACAGCATGGCTCAAGGGTGAAGGTTGCACAGTTGTCCACGTCGCTTCCACCCCCGAGTTGGCTCTCAAGTGTCAGGACGCCGGAGTTGACGGGGTCGTTTTGGAGGGCTTTGAAGCTGGTGGACACAATGGCAGAGAGGAGCTCACTAGCTTAGTGTTACTACAGCAGATTAAGGGACAGCTTTCTATTCCATTGATAGCGGCTGGCGGCTTTGGTTCTGGCGCGGCGATTGCGGCCGCAATGACACTCGGAGCAGACGCAGTCCAAATGGGCACTTTATTTGCGGCAACTCAGGAAAGCTCAGCACACCAGAACTTCAAACAAGCCATGCTTGAAGCGGGAAACAACGCCACATTTCTTCGCATGAAAAAGCTCGTCCCTGTGCGGCTGCTGCACAGCCCGTTCAGCGAAAATGTGCGCTTGGCTGAAGATCAGTGCGCAAGCGCGGAAACTCTCAATCAGATTCTTGGTAAGGGCCGCGCGAAGGCAGGGATGCTGGAAGGAGACTTGGCTGAGGGCGAACTGGAAATCGGGCAGATAGTGTCACAAGTGAAAAACATTCCCACCTGTGTCGAGCTGATGGATAGCTTGCATAAACAATTTTATGCATCCATACAGGTTTTTCGCAAGCTATAAAAAAGCAAAGACTTTCTACTTCTTTTTTTTGTTTTTTTAACTATTTTTTATTTAATTAACATTCATTATTTGCAGTGTTTATAGGACTTTTTTTCACCCATATATTTTTTTTTCTTCTGCACTTTCATGAGCTTGAATTGGTTTCGATTCACAGATGGTTCAAGCCTGCCTACCTCCGCCCGAAATACAAAATGAAAGTTCTGCAGCTCAATTAAAAACACCAGGGTCTGCAGAGCTTGAGGGCAACGGTTCATTTTGGGATTCACGGAGGAATCAATCATGGGTTTGCGCATCGCCAGCAACGTTCAGGCACTCACAGCTCAGAGAAATCTGAACGCAACAACGGAAGCCAACAACGCCAGCATGGAAAAGCTCGCTTCAGGCTTCCGAATCAACAAAGCAGCAGATGACTCTGCGGGTCTCGCGATCTCCGAGAAGTTAAAGGCTGACATCCGAGGCATCAACATGGCACGAAGAAATGCCAGTGATGGTGTGTCACTAATTCAAACCGCTGAGGGTGGACTCAACGAAGTCGGAAATATTTTGAGCCGACTGCGCGAACTTGCTGTTCAAGGTTCATCGGACACAGTGGGTGACACAGAGCGGGGCTTTCTTAATAAAGAATTTTCACAGCTCAAAAATGAAATCACACGAATTGCAAAGTCCACTGAATATAACGGGACACTCCTCATAGGTGGCGATCTCGGTGATTCAGAGCCAAGCTTGGCTGCTCGGAGCAATAATTATCCACTTGAGATTCAAATTGGTAAAAACTATTTCGAAAGTGTCGATTCAAAAGATCAGGCTTCACCTGTGAACGTTCTGAGAATTGACCTGCAAGAAATAAATTCAACCGTCGGCGAAGATGGACTCAACTTGGGCGAGGGGTCTGATGACGGTGCTCAAGTGGCAAGTAAAGAGACTGCTCAAGCCTCCATTGAGATGCTTGATACCGCAATCACAAAGGTATCCGGATATCGTTCAACGCTGGGTGCTATTCAAAACAGGCTTAACTCAGCAATGTCTAATCTCTCGGTTCAGGCGGAGAATGCAAATGCAGCCAACAGCCGAATCCGAGATACCGACTTCGCAGAAGAAAGCGCTAAACTGACACAAACCAACATTCTCAAGCAATCAGGTGTTGCTGTATTGGGTCAGGCAAATCAAACGCCTCAGCTTGCACTCCGATTGCTTGGCTGAGTCCGGGTTTCATGACAGAATTCTCCATTGATTTGGCTAGTCCAAAAAACATGGAGGAGCATCCATGACAATTGCCCTCATAGGTGCTGGTGCTGCAGGCGCAGCCTGCGTCTCGGTCCTGCGTACACGCAGGGCCGATTTTTGCGTTTTTGAAAAATCGAGAGGTGTTGGTGGGAGAATGTGCACCCGCCGAGTTGCGGACGTCATTCCCGACCACAACTTATTTTTTAATCATGGCTGCCCCTCATTCGAATTGACTTCCGAAATTCGCAAAAAGCTGTCACTCATCATAGGACCAGAAACGATGAGACAGGTGAACAACAATGAGTGGGTTTCAGTGCCGACAATGCCTCAACTTATTAAAGATCTCATCGGCTCTACTGAAATAAAAACACAATGTGAAATCGATGCAGTCAGGGGTGAGCCTGGCAATTGGTATCTCATTGAGAAGCAAAAAGACCCCAATCAGGCGCCTCGGCAACATGGTCCTTTTCAAAAAGTAGTATTAACAGCGCCAGCGCCTCAAGCCCTCAATCTCCTTCGAAACCTAGAGCACAACTGGGCCTGTCCCCTCAAAGAGGTGCAATACTCGTCATGTTGGGTCCTTCTTAAAACAATCCGCCATAATCCGAATATAAAATTTTTACCATCTCGAGTTTTTTCATCGATAAGGCCGCAAAAGTTTTCTCCCGATGACACTCATTTCAACAATATATCGAGTTGGATTGCATATACAGAGCCCACATGGAGTCATCGAAACTTGGAGCTAGAGGCTGGCGAAATTCTCGAAATTTTGAGCGAAGAATTTTTTAAAGTCCTCAATGATGGACGACCCGATGTTCTCTACTCGAATGTTCACAGGTGGCGCTACGCTCAGGTCACGCAATCGCTAAAAATCCCATTTCTGTACGATTCTAGCGAATCACTTTTTTATGTGAGTGACAGTTGCTTAGGCAATGGAATTGAAGGCGCCTTGTCGAGTGGCTTAGAAGTGGGCACATATCTTTGTGACAATCTTCGATAATTTAAGGACCAGAGAGCATTTATGAAACTCAAAAAGTCGAACAGAAACGCCTGGCGTCATGGCTGCGAGGCCCCAGCGAACCAGAAAGTATTGCGGCAGCAATGTCGATGAATTGTTGATTGACGATGACGCAGTCATTTCTCAAAAAACGAGTCCGCATGGGGCAGTAATCACCCGGGAAGAACTACTACAAGACCATGTTTCGAAAAATCAGGCAAAGCCTAAGCTACTTCACCTAAATGAAATGCTCAGGCTTTTAGTCGACAGCGTCAGTATCTATTAAAAGCAGCTTTCTTCTCTAACAGGCGAGCAATATCGCTCAATTTGGCCAAAATCGAGAGCAAAATCAACTTGAATTGCCTTGTCATTGTAGTCGGTATCCACATGACCAGAGGTTGCGTAACTTCCGCTCTTCAGACCAAAGACGGGAGAATAGCCATTTCCACCATTTCCCCCAATTGCAGCGACTGGAGAGTTGATCTGTGTTGAAACATTTTTTTCACAAGGTTTATTCACTTGAATCGCGGAGTTTCTGAAAATATCAGTCATTGTGGCGAGTGTCTGTGAGCCCTGTGCAACGGGTCCCGTATTGGCATTAATAGCGTCTTGATCTTGAATACACATCCATCGTCCACCGCGTCGTAGCTCGTCTTCCATCCGCTGCTTTGTGTCAGAGCCATAGTGATCATTCATAGCTGCTCCGACACCATCGAATTGCTGATTTCCGACCGACACGAAGCCACTCTTCCAAACGTTTGTCACCGCAAGCTTGTCGACACATATTGCGTTTTGATTGATTAGATTTTGACTATTTGCTGATACAGGTCCATTAATGCTTCCAACATCTGCACTCAAATTGAATGGACTAGCATCTTGGGAGTTCGCATTGACACAGGTTGTTTTATTGTCATTACTTGCCACCGCAATAGCGTCACCTCCCCTACCCCCAGGTGATCCGTCAGCAAGTTTTTTAAATTGGTTTATGACTCGTGTATTCGAGGTGAAGTCGGTCACTGAATCTCCCCACGCCCACAAGCCAGCTACTCCGAAATGACCATTCCAATAACTTGCATTCCCGCACACTCTGTGACCATGGCACAATTGACCATTTTTCCACTCAAACACGTTGATGGTCGTTGCGGATGGAATACGATAGGACCCTTCATGGCAGTTGAGAAACATGGTAATTTCTCTGCCTGCGGTCTTTCCGCTTGAGTCCTGCATTCTCAACACCAAATCCTTACACTCAGCCCATGCAGTCCCTACAGACAGACAAGCCAGCAAACTCACGCCACGAATCGAAAGATGATACTTTAGCATTGCATCTCCTTTTGCTTTTAATTTCAGACCATGGGACTAAAAGATTGCACTTAAGAACTTTTTGTAGCATCGGCTCGGATACTGGATTATTGACAATAGTTGAGTCAATTCGACAGGTCTAACTCTTTTGATTTTTCAACATTTTTGGAGTCTAAATGTCACAACCCATAAAGTCATTCGCATGTACTCAACCAGAGCTAGCACAGTACGCGCTCG
>JBEAPS010000264.1:0-5411 GCA_041164285.1 Pseudomonadota bacterium | reverse complement strand
GAGGGATGGAGCTCGGCCGCGCAAAAACATGAAAGCAATTTTATTTTCAATTTCAGTGAGCTTTTTTACTCTTTTGGTATTTTCACCTTTCATACTTTCCACAGACGTAATGCGAAAAATTGTTTCATTTGTGCATGTACGAGGCAATGCAAGTGGTACAATGGGTCAAGGGTTCTTTGGTGATCGTGAATTGTTTTGGCAGGTGTATTTGGCCATGTGGCGTGATGCGCCATTTTTTGGACAAGGCGAATTTGCTGTCAGACATGGAGTTCGAACCCAATACTACCTTCAAGAAGGTTTCGCTGACCTACGCGATAAGTTTGGTGCGCATAATATTTTTCTAGAAGTCCTGGGAACGATGGGGGTTGTTGGACTCTTTTTATATCTATTTCTCTGCGTGCTGCTGTTCTTAAATCTGAAAATACTAGCTGGACGTTCGCAGCAAAGGATTTTCGTCCTTGGAGGGTTATTTGTTGCATTTATCGCGAATCTACTTCACGGTTTGACCCAGAATACATTCTTCGACTCTTCTGTCTCTGCTTGTTATCTCGCTGTCATTGGCTTTTTTGTTGTTCCCTCACTCACTCGCTCTACTGAGTCAGAGCCTGTAAAACTGCGATGATGGCAATATTCCGAAGGTTTATGTTCGTTGTCTGCATAGCTTTTGTGAGTGCCCTATTGGGTGCAGTGTTTAATCATGGACTTAATCTTTCTATTAGTCTCCAGAATCAGTTTTATTTGTTCAGCTTGCTTCTTCCTGCTGTACTTTACGCTACATTTTGGTCGGAGCTCAAAGTAGGCCAGTCGGTATCTAACAGCCACAAAACGATAAATGAAAAGAAGGCCATTTCTTCTATGTTGAATGGCTTTTTGACCGTGCCACTCACCTGGATGTCGCATCTGGGAGGAGCCTCAGTCGGACGGGAGGGTGTTGCTATTCTGCTTGGGCGCTCTGTGTCTTCTCTTGTGAGTGGATTGGCTTGGTTTAAGAATGATAAATTGACAGAGCTTTTTGTGATGAGATGTGGAGCTGCCGCTGGCTTTGCAGCTGTGTTTGGAACTCCTTTTTCAGCTGTTGTATTTGCTTTTGAGGCGTTGAGTCAGAAATCATTTAAAGATAGTTCCTGCGAATTAACTAAGTTTAAGACTTTTGGAAATATTTTTTTTGTTGCCGGCTGCTCGTTCCTTGCTCACGTGTTTGCTAAAAATATATTTGGAGTTTCGCACTCTACTTTGAGTGCTAAAAATCCTGATGTCTCGATTCATTTGATTTTTTTTCTCTGCATGCTCTCTGTTTTTTTTATTATATTATCAAAAATTCATAAGCTAATAATTGGTTTTATGAGAGAGAAAATGGAATTATTGATGAGCAAGAGTAAATTCTCGGTTTTTGTTTTGTCTTTTCTCTTTGGCCTAGTTCTTTGTGTTCCTCAACTTCAATTATACAAAAACTTAGGTTTAAATTTTGTTGATCACTTTTTCGGTGACGGTGCAAATTATTTACAAATAGGGTATTTGGATTGGCTTTCGAAATGGACATTGACACTCGTTTCTGTCGTGTTCGGATATAAGGGTGGAGAGGTTACCCCTCTTTTAGCTATAGGTTCACTGCTTTCATTTTCATTAAGCTCAGCTTTTCCCTGGATGACTCAGTCAATTGCTGTAGCAGGTTACTCAGGAATGTTTGCTGCAGTGTTTCGGGTACCTATTGTCGGTGCTGTCCTTGCAATTGAATCGTTTGGCCTCCGTGGTTGGAGCGGCGCCGTCGTTTGTCTTTTTTTGCTGATTTTTATGAGATTGAGCAACTTTTATTTGCATCGTGAAGAAATCTAAAGACGGCATGCCTCGGTACGATTACGACTGTCTCTGTAGGCTCCCGTCGCAAGAGCGAGAAGCATGACTTTATCGAAAGACACGGGGAATGCGTTTGCTGAAGAACTCAACATGAGTAGTGGCAGCGATTTTGCAAGATTTACAGCCCGTCCAGTGTATCCGGCTCCCTTGGAAATATTATCAAAGCGAATACAAGCGCCTTGGCAGGTGTCTTGTCCGGTCATTGAATTATTTATTCCAAGTTTTTTGAATAAGTGTGAATACTTTTGGTTTTCCTTTTTGTTTACAGTCCAGTTTCCAACAGCTACTTGCAGTGCACCTGGGGCAGGGGTTGGCAGGCTGAAAGCAGCACTTATTCCAATTGAGCCGCCACGTATACTGTAGTCAGGTTTTCCATGAGGAGTTTGCGCTGTGAAATGTGTGATGTGCCCCGAGAGATAGTTCGATAAAACTGGGAGCGAGCCTGAAACGCCTACGCTGGCAAACTTCCCTGACCATGCATCGACCACATTCTTTTTTTCACCGAAACCAAGTCCGAGGTAGGTGTTCAGGCCTGCACCGATTGTGCCTGCACCAAATACAGTTTCAACTGATTTGTAATTAAAAATACTAAGCTGAAGATTGTAGAGGTCCCATACGAAGTCAGTTCCGACGATTCCGTGCAGGCCAGCACCGGCCTCGACGCTGCCCCCTATAAAAAAATAAGGCTGAATCGCTTTTTTCCCAAGCTTACGCTCGAGTGGCGTCCAAATTGAGCAAGGATTACGTCCAATCGCGTTCCACATTGCATTGACTCGCCCCAGCAACTCCCGCACTTGCTTTTGATTCTGTGCGCTGATTTTAGGAGCCTGGACAAGATTCAGTTCCTCTGAATTTTGTCCATTGGATTCACTTTCAATGATTAACTCATCGAGTTGCTTGAGCGCTGTATCTATAAGTTCTGCCATCTCTTTTGCGGACTCTGTCTGCTGTTCTACGACTTGCTCAGCAGTTGATGTCGTTTTATTTAGGCAGCTGGTTGACAGAATCATCAAGTACAAAGAGCTCAATTGAGTGAGCTTGTCGCGAATGTTTTTCCTGTTTGGGAGTTTTTTGGGGGGGCGTGATGAATAGGTCACAAAGAGGTCTCTCCAGAAAGTCTTTCTGAAGTTTACATTCAAAATTTCGCTTGCACCTCTATGCCTAAACTCAGGAGTACCGTTTTTTGACTGTGGAACGATATCTCGCTGACTTAAGTCTTGAATGACTGCTACTTTGCCTTATTGAATTGCCAGTTTCTCTTTGCGACTGTGTTTGCTGTGCAGAACAAAGTTCTGTTTTGTGTCTATGTGAAAGAACAATCTGATTCAGCTGGTGTAAGCTTTTCTTCAGGGAGGCTATTTCCGCAATCGTATCCAGTTGGAGAGTCTGACTGTTCAAAAATTGCGTGTCAATCTGATTCAATGCTTGAAAGATTTCATTGATAGACTCTGCAACTTTGGCTTCTTTTGAATGCCATTGAGCGGAAACCATTGGGCTACTCGTCAATAGTTCCAGTTGTTTGCGGATTAAGTTGAAAGAACTATTGAGGTTTTTGCCGTTGAATTTGAAATCTGGCTCGTTCATTGATGATTGAAACGTGGGTGGTGTTTGCTGATTGTGTCGATAATTATCAGACGATTGGCTAGAGGCTCCAGCTCTGTCAATTGGTTCCCATGGGATTGTTGCTGTTGAGTGTGGCATCGAAGAGTGGGCTTGTCGCGTTACGCTGTTCACTTGTCGGTTGAAGAAATTATGTTGGTAGTTCACTACATCCGAACGTTTGTAAAACAGTCTGTTCCGTATTCCAACTTTCTTTCGTTCGGCCGGCAAGACTCCGGCAGTTGTCAGTTGCGAAACTCGTGTTCGCGTGACACCCAGTAGCTGAGCAACTTCATTGACATCAAGGGCATAACTATCAAGGTCATATTCAGATTGAATGGAATTTTGTGGAGTGTCCATATTTTCTAAATTCCTTGCCTCAAGCTGTGTTGCTCGAAGTATAACCCAATTGTCAGCGTAATGGCGAGCGTAAGGCGTATGCAAAAGGGGAATAGTCTTTTTGTTTGTCACCGCCGAGGGCTCGTTCATGCGTGAAGTCTTGGTTGTCTACAGCCCAGGAAATTGTTTTAGCGTCGTCAGCATAACCATTGTGCATAAACACATGTGCGGGATAGCCAGGCGCAGTTGGCTCGTCCACGGTAAATACAAGATCACCGGGTTTCAGCTGTTTTGAAGAGGATATTTTGATCCATCCCAAGCGTTGTTCAAGGTATGCAGAGAATGGGCGTGTGAGCAGAGACACACGTTCACCATTATATATCTGTTCAATCGTTATTGGAGCTCCTAAAAATCGCAAAGCTGTAGATGCAAACGCAACGCATCCATTTCGGGTTGAGCCGAACCAGCCCATGACATTCCAGTAAACTTTATTATAGCTCGGTTCATGGGCAAAGAATTTAGCAAACGAACTGGCAGATATTTGGGTTGACTCTCGGTCGGTTGAAGTTTTGGTTTCAATCGCAACCCCCAGCACTTTCTCCACTGGGAGAGTCAACGGCCCTGCTAACGTGAGCCAAATGAGCGACTTTTTGCCTAATTCCATAGCAAGCCTCTTGTCATTCAGATGTATTGGTGTCATTCAGGAAATATTTCGCTTTTCTTCCGAAAATGCAAGAAATGCATCATTGAAAAGATTGATTTGTAGAGATTGAAATGACTTGCATGCGGCCACTGCTGTTTTGAGGGTTGCCGGTGACTTTCTCAGCCTTTCCGCTTCCTCGTTGCTCTGTGTAGTGCACCATGTATTCGCCAGATCTGAGTTTGAAACCAGAAGACAGTGATGCGCCCTGATAGTCTATGTATTCTTTTCTTTGCATTGAACTCGCAAGATCCCGTGTTCTTGTCGCGTCACGGTTGGTGAATAGGCCCCCTCGGAGCACTAATGTGTTGGCCAATGTGAGCTCGGCTCCAAGGGCTCCGTTGATGATCTCTGAGCGTTTGACTTGAGCCACAGAACCATCTCCATCTCCGTGGCGTACAATATCTCCGCTGATTAAGAGACTCTTTATGGGCTGATATGCGAATCCAAGTCGGATATCATTCGGCCACACCTGAACAAAGTTGTCCATCTTGGTTCGTGTTACTGTGCGGAGAAGTTGTCCCTTGAGGTTTGTATTGTCGGTATTTTCGACTGAAATGACCGAGCCATCACTTGAGGTGAATACCTTGTTGAGTTCGAGGTCATATTCAAGATTTTGAAATAGCGGTTTGGTTTCTTGATATGAAATCCCAACCCGCAATTTGGAGCCAAGGTTGACTCTGAGACCGCAGCGTGCGGATACCCCTCGCACTACGAGATGCAACCTCACATTTTGACCAAGGGTTGAAAACACGTCCACATTCGATAGTTCATTGAATCGAAAGGGTCCTTGGACGACGTCTTGATAAATCTGCTCCATTTCATCGACGTCCAGATAAGAAACCGCACAACCGGCACCCGTCTCTTGACCTATTCGTTTTGCCACACCAATGCTGATTTGCGAACTTCCACTGCGGAT
>JBEAPS010000263.1:0-4377 GCA_041164285.1 Pseudomonadota bacterium | reverse complement strand
GCGTTGAACTGGGGAATACCTAGCTTTTCGATCTCGGGACGACCGTTGAGACCCAGTTCCTTCTGGATAAGGAGCTCAACTGGAACACCATGGCAGTCCCAGCCAAATCTGCGCTCCACACGGTAGCCCTTCATTGTGAAGTAACGAGGAAAAGCGTCTTTGATGCTTGAGGGCACAAAGTGGCCGAAGTGCGGAAGGCCAGTGGCAAAAGGAGGCCCATCGTAAAAATTGTATTTCTTGTTTTTTGGCCTGCTGTCGATGCTCTTCTGAAATGTTTTTTCTCGGTCCCATTTGTCTGAAACGATTTTTTCTACCGAGGAAAAATGAATAGATTTGTCGGGACGCTGAACGCGCATGTCAAAACCCCAATGAATCAGTGGAAAGCCAAACCAGATTGCAGCCTTCTAGCCGCAATTGACACAGATTTCCACCGCTATGGAGTAGAGTTTTCGTTCGATTGGCCGACATGACAAAACTTTGAACTGAGTCATCTACAAGCACGCGCCCACTTGAAGTAAGGTTGGAATATCGGGGATGGTTTTTCGGCATAGTGTGATTAAGTCCGAAAGCTATGAGTGCTCTAGCAAGAGAAGGTGGCGGGTATGGTCAAGAGTGAGTTAATTGAGGTTCTGGCATCTAAGGCTGACATCACAACGACACAGTCCGAAGAAGTCGTGAATCTATTTTTCCAGACCATCATCGACTCTTTGACTTCAGACGGTCGAGTTGAAATCCGAGGCTTCGGAGCCTTCACTGTTCGCAAATACAAGTCTTACGATGGCCGAAACCCTAAAACTGGCGAAAAAATCGAAGTACCTGAAAAGAAGCTGCCTTTCTGGAAGACTGGCCTAGAGTTGAGACAGCGTGTGGACGGCCTCGGCATCACTCAGTGAGTCTCAGTGGCTTTACTGAACAAACAAAACAGCCATGGAGCAAAGCTTCATGGCTGTTTTGTTTGTTCAGTAAGAGCAACAGGCACTTATGCCTGAGCTTTTTTCACCTGGGCTGACAAGCGGCTAATGCGGCGTGCCATGTTATTCTTGTGAATAACACCCTTGCGACGGGTCGTTGCGATCACCGACTGTGCTTCACGAAACAAAGCGTCGAGCTTGTCGAGCTGTTTCGACTCAATTGCTTCACGAACACGGCGAATGGCTGTACGCATTGTGCTCAAAGTCTGGCGGTTGCGTTGGTTACGCACGATGGTTTGGCGTGCGCGTTTCTCAGAAGACTTATGATTTGCCATGACTGGCTCCATATAGAGGAGTGGCTGCGCAAAACTGACGGCTCACAAAGGACAGACACTCACTGGATTGAACCAGACCCTTGCAGCCCGACCTGCCACACCGCTCTGGGAAGCGTGGAGGCCTTACTCACGAACTAGTGATTAACCAAGCTTAACGCTGGTCTTTTTCAAAAGCGTTGCCACTGCGTCGGATGGACGAGCACCGACTTTGTACCAGTGATTCATGCGCTCAACTTCAAGCTTGATTGTAGAGGGTTCGGTTGTTGGGCTGTAGAAGCCAACGCGCTCAATGAAACGGCCGTTACGAGGATTGCGGGAGTCAGTCACGACAACCTGGAAGAAAGGCGCATTCTTGCTACCAAAACGCTGCATACGAAACTTAAGAGCCATGATAATTCCCTCAATGGTGGAAGGCTGGACCCACCTCTCCAGAGCCTCGTGATCAATAGAAAAAACCCAACCCTTTTGAGTATTTCTGTGACTTGCTCACGGGCACATTGCCAGTTCACCCCAAAACAATTCTGGGACAGCTCGCTTATCCTCTGAAGACAGACATGTCAATCCAAAAAACACTGGCAACCTGCGTGCACTGCAAAGATGTAAACTGAAGGGAGTGCGAATGCGACTGATTGACTGCGAACCTTTACCGACGGGTGCGAGAGATGAGGCAGAACCGATTTACAACAGCTCTCCTATTGACCCCAGAGGAAGGACTGGCCAAGGATGTGCAAACCGCACTCAAGCCATTTGGCCTTAAAAAACTCACAGTTGTAAAAGAGTTTGGCGAGCTTCAGTCTCATACTCTCGAGCGTTCTTTTGAGCTGGTGCTCATAGATACTGACTGTCTTCAAAAAAGCGAACGACTCTCGATTGTTGAACGAGTTAGGGCACTTAAGGATCAGGAGCAGGGAATTTTCGTTGCATTCGCCCAGATTGAGTCTCGCGATGACCTCACGTCGCTCAAAGAACACGGTTTTGCTGGTGTCATCATCAAGCCTGTGAGCATTGGAATCATGGAACAGGCTCTCTCTGAGGTCATTGAGCGTGAGCGCAAGCAGCCCATCGACCGAGAGTCTTTACGTAGAGTTCATGACCTCTTCTTGCGGGGACACGCCTTTGAAGCTGAACGGACACTGACGATTTGGCTGGATAAAGAGAGCGACTCACTCGAAGGGCTCTCGCTGCTTGCACTCCAACAACTCAAAAGTCAGGCCTTTTACCGAGCACGAGCGACTGTGGAGAAGGTACTCGAACTCAATCCAGACTACCTGCCAGCACTGCAACTCAAATCGAGAATTTCACTTCGACTCGGCCAACTCAGTGAAGCGTATAAAAGTCTAGCCGACGAAGAAAAACGAATAGCCAGACTCGAAGCGAAAAAGGTCTTTGAGCCCACACATCGACTGAGTTCAGAAGAATACAATGAACTCAGTTTTTGCGATGAATTTGCAACTCGTGAGGGGCTGACTGCTCTGCTCAACAACCTTGCTCTTCAACTTAGCAAAACACACCAAACCGAAGATGCGCTCTTACTTTATCGCAAGGCTATGGGACCCCTTGAAGATGAGGATTTCCACTTCGTCACTCTCTTCAACCGTGGGAGATTGTATCTCAACCTAAAAAGGCGACAAGAGGCAAAACGAGACCTCTTAACGGCACGTGGAATGTGCCCAACTATTCTAGTTGAGAAAATTAACGAACTACTTCTTTTGTGTGAGCATGAGGAAAAACGCATCGAAGAAGAACTGCAGCGTACAGTTGAAAAGCCCAAAGTTGAACAGCTTTTCTCTGACCTGCTCGATGAAAAGAAAACTAAGAAAGAGATGCCGACTTTCCGAGCTTTCAACAGCGATGAGGTGCTCGAATTGGTATTTAAGGGAGAAATGGAAGAGTCGACAGTACCTCCCGAGAGTGTTGCCGAATGGCTGAGCATCAAAAAGCGCCTCATGCACATTCTATTTTTAGATGAACTTCCTACGACTCTTCGCACTGAAAGCGCCTCACCAGAGAAGATGTTAGAGGGAGCACCATGAACCACACACAGAACATGCCTGGCATTGCAGTGAAGAACTTCTTTACCGAGCTCAGAAGCGAGCGCTTTACTGGTGAGATTCACTTCTCTTGCGAAGAATGCAGTAAATCTGTGTTTATGCAGGGGGGGGAAATCACTCACTGCAAGTCAAATCTTCTGGATGACAGGCTGGGAGATGTGATTTATCGGGCGGGAAAAATCTCACTCGATGTTTTCGTAGAACTTGCTGGCAAAGTGAATTCCTCCGCGCGATTTGGCGACCTTTTGATCCAACTTGGCGTGATCGACTTAGTAGGACTTTGGGACGCACTTAATCTTCAGTCGAAAGAAATTCTTCAATCACTCGTTTTTTACAAAGTTCTCGAATGTGAGGTGAGGGACACACCCGAAGTTCAAACGCCCGACTATGGACTTAGGTTTCAATGGGACGCAGCACTGGATGACGCTCTAGAGGAGCAGCGTTATGTCTTCAGATTTGAAAAACATGCACGAGAACGTCCTGAATTAATTCTCAATTCTGAGTTTCTTAAGATCGCATCCTACGACTTCATGAAAGATATCGTGAGCTCGGTTGAGGAACATCGTGATTTCAAAGTTATTATGGACGATCACCCTCCTCTCTCCAAAAACTACACCTTGCGAGCGCTGTTCAAACTCTTCAGCCATTCAGTGATATCCGATACTTGGGGGATATTCGCTCAAGATCTTTCTGCTTCGGCCGAAACCGAGCTCATGGAGGCCGTTGAGCTTATCAACCAAGGCTTCCGGTCGATTGAGGCCCTTGGATTTGAACGCGATGAGCTCGGATGGGAAAACGCAGTGTCGAGAGCTAATTCGATTTTAGAACAAGAATTCGGACCTGGTACTGCATTGTTGCAGGCGCGGGGCGTCGACCTCTCTCAAGTTCGTCGGGTTTTGTTTCTGCAAGGCCCATTTCAGAGCCGTGCTCGTAAAGAGTCTTTACAGAGATGGCCAATATCTGCGGTTGCTCTGATTCATGAGGGCCTCCAGAAAGCTCTGCTCTATCTACTTTTTGAAATTTCTAACAACAAACAACTGGAGGATGAAGCCCGAAGTATCCATGCACAGTTAGTTAAAA
>JBEAPS010000262.1:0-3688 GCA_041164285.1 Pseudomonadota bacterium | reverse complement strand
GCAGATCAAGACATTTCCGCAGGTCAGGGCGATCCGTTCGACTACCCCTACCATGACGCTCTATTTAAACTTTGGGTTGAATCATGGGACCGCTTCGACTTTGAGAGAACCCTGCAAGCTTGGAATGACGGTTCACTCGCTGGACTCTTGGGTCTAGAATCGCAGTCAATGCTCGATGCAAAGTTCCCCACGGCGCAGAAGTTCGAGGCCGACCTCGAACGCTGGTGGCGGGCTTACACTGGAATGGGCGCGTTTAAGCGCATGCAGGCCCCTCCTGTCTTTGCATTGTCACGACGAGCATTCGGATTCGACCATCGCGAGGCCATCGGCCTTCACTTAATGCGAGGAAAATAGCGCCGCAGTAGCTCGTTTTCTTTTTGCCAAACTCTGCTACCACGAGTCACAGTAGCGATACCAACCCGAAGTGTATCCGAAATCTGCCTCTGTGGCGTACCCTTTGCCAGTCCGTCCAAAATCCCAAGTCGCTGCACAAGAGCTTCAATTTCTGTTGAAGTCAGAAGTGAGCGCAAGAGAAAATGCAAGTCAGCTTCGCGGGCATTTTTCAAAAAACCGGTCAACTCTTCTACTAACGGATCTTCCTGTTCCATAGTTTCCCCACAATTCTTTTCGTTACGGAAGATGATTCCAGTGTAACCAATCTGAAAACAACCCAATTTCCACCTTTTCAAGGAATTTAACTGGCAGCGGGTGGCTGGACATTTTGTTCCGAATCAGTGCGGACTAGTTCGGTGTTTCCATCGGAATCTGGGGTGTATGAGGACCTTCTAGCTACATAGCAAACCGTGTCTATATGAGTCAGTACGTTTTTCAAAAAATGTCTTCTTGCTCTCACAACGCTTCTTGCCCGAGACACATCAAGGTTTAAAACTGGCTCACTGGAGTCTTGAAGACCAAATACTTTGAGCCTTAAGAAATCCACACGGGGATCACAATCGTACTCAACAACAGCAGCCTTCAAGTCCTCCCAAGCATATGATCTTTCGGAGAATCGAGTCGAAACCGAAATGCCGCGCAATCCAACCAAAATCTTCTTGATACCTGTCAGCTGAATTACAATGAGGAAAATACAAGGAAGCAAAACAAGAAAACAAAACGAGAGAGCCATCGCAATAACTTCGTTTGGATTGGCAAAGTTAACCTGAGAGCTCGTCACAAGAAACAGAGCGCAACCAACAAGTCCGACAATCGAAACGAGCAGCTGTGCACCAGGAAAAGAATAATACCAACGTCCTTCAGAGGTTAACTCACTGAACAAGATAGCTTCACGCTCTTCACTTGCCCGCTGCTCTATCTCATGAACTGCCTCTTCCGATGGATTGGGCAACTGCGAGAGGGCAAGTAGAACCTGATAAGACTCGTCAAAACGCCCCCATGCATCTAGAATGCGAGCTTTGAGTCTCAAGGCTTCGGGGTTGCGAGGAGCGAGGTCGAGTAGGTTGTCCAGAATTTGGAGTGCCCCCACGCCATCGCCAGTATTATAAAGTTTTAAGGCTTCATTCACATGCTTCATATGACTCATATCGGCAAAGCTCGATTGAGTCTGAGCCCTCGGAGCCACGAAAATGCCGCCGAGCCAAAGGGCTGGCGGCATTTCAAGCACCCAATCAACAGAATGGGTCGATTAACCCTGAGCAACAACCCAGATTTTGAATTCAGCCGAAACTTCTGGGTGAAGTTTCACGGAACCACGGTAGACGCCTACGCGTTTGATATCATCGAGAATCGAGATTGCACGACGCTCGAATTCAAAGCCTTCGGCCTTAAACGCTTCTGCAAGCTCCTGAGTCGTGACGGTGCCAAAAATCTTGTCTTCCTCACCGACTGCCTTTTGAACTGTGAGAGACACAGAGCCAATCTGAGTCGCGAGCTCTTTGGCAGACGAAAGCGCCTTGGCCTTGCCAAGCTCAGCGAGACGAAGCTGATGCTCCAGCTGCGCTTTGTTGCGCGCGTCAGCAAGAATCGCCAGCTTGCGAGGAAGGAGAAAGTTTCTAGCGTAGCCAGGCTTGACCTTCACGAGGTCGCCGATGTGGCCAAGGTTGGGAACATTTTGTTGTAAAAGGACCTGCATTTTTATACCCCGACTTCAAATCGTCTTTCCGAATACGGAACCCTCGGCCTACACCGCATTTTCGTTTTTGGCAAGACGCTTTCTAAAATCATAAAGATTATCTAACAAACCAAGCGCAGCCAGTACCACAGCAAGCAGCAATGGGCCACTGCGCGAGGCACCCGAAAGTATTAATACTATTAAAACAAAACCCAAAGCTGCAAACGGACGCAGTCGAGCATGAACAATAAGTGCACCCTGAAGTGCGAGGCCAACGAGCACAAACACGGCCACCAAAGAGGCCCAGACGAGAGCTGGACCCTCGGTCTCAGCCGGTAACCAACTCGTCATATTCGTTTGCCCCCCGGAAATGACAGCCAAATATGTAAGCGCAGCAATAGCTGGCAAACCGGCCCACAAAGGGACTGAAAACCACCTCAAACTCCAACCCAATTCGGAGACAAAGGTAAATCGGTATCCGAAAACATCACTGTGTCCAGGGGGAGTGGGTGGCCGGACAAACTTCGACGCCAGTCCACCCGCAGCACCTGCTTCAGTTTGGACTTGGCTTCTCTTGCGATGTGACAGTATCTGGAGCGACCGCTGCTCAGCCTTCGCCATTCGACCTGAGCGCGACAGGCTACCCATGCTTTCTCGAGTTTGCTCCATCAATTGGACAAGCTGCGGAGGGAACGACTCTTTCCTTGCAAGAATATATTCCATCACACCACGCATTCGCTCGGCCTGATTGAACGCAAAGTCGATAAGAACCACAGTACCCACAAGCGAGCCAAACATAGACAAAGCCAAAGAACCCGCATCTGCAAAAACCAGCGCAGCTAACCTCTGCCAGTGCTTGAGATTGAGAAACTCTTGAGCGTCTTTCAGAGCACCAGACTGACGCAGGCGTTCAAGTAAGTCAGCTTGCTCACCTTGTGAGCCCGACGCAGCGATTTTTTCTAAATTCGCAGAAATGACAATCTCAAGATCCAAATTCTGTGGAACGGAAAGAAGTGAGTAGAAAACAATCAGGATCGGAAGTGCAAGCACACCAAGGGCAAGCCAGCTGGACATTTTTTTAACACGCATCAGCAGCGCAGCCGCTAAAAATGGTGTCGCACACAAACCAATGGTTCCGGCCATGACAAAAACAGGAAGTCGCGTCACGAATCCCAAAAAGTAAAGGAGAGCCGCGACTCCCACCAAAAGCAACAATCCACTTCGGACTCGCAACGCTGAAGCTACCTGTGCCACATGGTAAGCAGCCAGCGGCAGCACAAATGCGATCAAACTGATCGCAACTAAGATACCAGACAACAGAAGACCCGCGGAGCGTTTCTGCTGCGCGGGTTTCTGCTCGTCCGGACGCCTTGATTCATTCAGTTCGTCTGGAAAACCGTTCATTCAGAACCTCGAAAGATTCCCAAGGGAATTTTTATTCATCATCGCGAGGCTGTGAACTGCGTCGTGCACTCATCGAGTCGCTTTCAGCGCGCTCGCGCGCCTGCTCAGCAGCCTTGGTCGCTGCAGCTTCAGCCTGCTTTTGAAGCTCAATTCGACGAGCTTCTACGTCAACCTTGTCCGAAAGCTTGATGATAAGAGCGCGGAGAACGTTCTCGT
>JBEAPS010000261.1:0-5165 GCA_041164285.1 Pseudomonadota bacterium | reverse complement strand
TTACGAGCTGTGTTTCCGTGTCGCTGTCAACTGCACTCAGAGGATCATCGAGAAAAACAAGAGGCCGCTGTGCGTGAACCGCACGTGCCAGACTCAAACGCTGCTTCTGACCACCAGAGAGATTGACCCCCCGCTCACCCAACTCTGTGGAGAGCCCAGCTGGAAAAGCATTAAGATCAATCCCAAGCTGTGCGCACTCAAGAGCCCTAACCACTTCAACATCAGCCTGCAGATCAATATCAGATAGATACCGAAGTGGAACGTTTTCACGTACCGTTGCCGCAGCAACAAATGCCTCTTGCGGGACAAAAGTCTGAACTCTCCTGAGCAGTGCAACCCCCGCGGGCGTGTGAAGAGGAAGTTCTATTGTCTTGAACTCATCACTCGTATTATGAGCCTTACAACGCAGAAATACACAACCTCGAGTTGGAGTTATTTCCGCCATGAGCACCTGAATCAAAACCGACTTTCCAGCACCCACCGGTCCAACAATTGCAGTTAAGTTATTTGCTGGAATGACACAACTCAAGTTTTTTAACGCGGGTGACAACATGTCAGACCATTCCACCCAGACCTCATCGAGAACAAATTCGACATCTGAAAAACTCGTGGCATCAGCCACACTAAGTTCAACATCTGCCGGAACAGAAAATGCTCTCACAGCTATATCTTCGGCCTGAGTTTGTGCGCGAAAGACGCTTTCAAGACGCTCAGAACCAACCTTTGCCTCAGCGTAAATACGAATGAACCAAGGCAATGGGTTGAGTTGTTGACCCAAAATAGAAGACAACCAGATGGCCGCAAAAACCTGACTTGCAGACTTTTCCTGATGAAACCAAAGAAACCCAGCGAACACACCGACTGCCACTAGCATCCACCAAGAAGTAGAAAGACCAAACGAGGTACTGTAATGCGCTTTTAAACGTAAGTCCTGCAAAAACTCGCGACGGGCTGCCAATCTTATATCATCTACGAATCTCTTCGACCAGCCAAAATATCGCACAAGCCGCGCAGCCTGAATCCATTCAGTGACAAGCGATAGCCGCGTATCGCTGCGCTTCATAAGCTCACCGTGTAATCTTTGACCAAGCCAACTAAAAAAAACCGAAACGGGAATTTGCAAGAGCAACACGAACAACGCAATCCACGCAGCCGGTCCGACAATAGACCACATCACTGCTACAATAAGAGTGACGCTCACAAATAAAACCGGAAAATCGACAGCCGCATGTGCGAAGAACTCAGCGATGTGACGTGAATCTGTTTGAGCGAGATTGACGATATCGCCCGTTGGATAGCGCCCTTTTTCACGGCGTGACAAATTAAGAATAAAGGCATTTATCCAACGGGTCAGATAAGCTTGAACTCGAAAAACAACTAAAGATTCACGCTCTATCTTCTGTGCATGCAAACTCGATGAAAGAACATTCAATACAAAAACGAGAATGGCTGCAACAATACTCTGAACGGCGATGTTAAGCACTGAGCCGGAAGTCCGGTTCTCAAACGAACGTAAAATATTTACGGCCAATAGGGCCGCCCCTACCGAACAAATCACATCGACAATGTGCACAGAAAACATTTTTAACAGGGAAACTCTCTCGCACTGGGTGACTGTCTTCATCACCGAAGCTCTCAGCCTAGGCAAAACATCATCAATCTTTTCAGGAAAGTCATGTTTATCGCTAAAAATCCGCTTAACCCAAATGAGAGAATGCAGATCAGATTCCTGTCCGGCTCGGCCTTTGAGAGCCTTAAGTAGAGGCTTTACGTCTGAAAACATCAATCGTTGCCAAATGCCCTGCAAAGTGCCCAGCTCATCCGGAATATGCAGAACACTCCGTATCATATTCACGCTTATCAACTCCCCATGAAACCAAATGAACTTGGCTATGTTACGCTTATAGATAAAAGCGTCCAGCGCAACTTGGTAGTTTTGCGACCATTGGATGGGCTGAACTTTGCCCAGACTCATAGATTTGCGCAATGGAAGAGAATTACGCCGGCGTGAACTGAGAATAAACCCTTGAAAAAGTCATCACCCTACCTTTGGATATTCTCCAAACTCAGACTCACTCACACCTGTCTGAGGTAGCACAAAAAAGAAGCAAGTATTAAGTGACTTGATGTCTAGTTCAATACGACCTGAATTACGCTCAAGCAACTGACGACAAAACCTTAACCCGTAACCCATACCGTCATCGCTGTGTTTCGTTGTTACGGGCTCCAAGAAAAGTTTTTCCTGTATTGATTTATCAATGCCAAGGCCACTGTCAGTGACTCTAATGCTCACCTCTGTCGAAGAACCTTGGAAAGAGTTTTGCAACACTTTACTTTCAACATGAATCCAAGAGTTATCGATTTTATGCAAAGCATCTAGAGAGTTGGAAAGCAAATTGACAAACACATGGATCACATCATTTCTGCTTGCAAAAACTCTGTCTGCAGCGGAAAAATCTGAACTAATCTCACATCGGGACTCTAACATTTTCGCTTCAATGATACTTCTTGCATCAGAGAAAGCTTCGCTTAGATTGAACGAACACATATCATTATTTGCACTTATTGAAGAAATAGACTTAATCGTCCTGATGGTTCCACTGATCACATCAAGCAATGAACAAATCTGTGTGCATTTTTCAATTACAACTGGTTTAATTTTTTCAAAGGATGGTTGCTTCATTCTGGCTTCAGCAGAAACTACATCGACGATCCGTTCAGCTTTCAGCTTTATTGCAAAGACTGGGTTCAAAACTTCATGAGAAGTATAGCGCGACGCCAATGCGAGAGTCTTATCACGAACTCGCCCCTCGAGCTCTTTATGCGCAATCACCAACTGAGAAAAAGCGTATTCTTTTTCTTCTAATGTTCTTCTCATTTTCTCTGAAAGAACAAAACTGAAAAGCACCGCCTCAAGCGAGGAACTCAACAAGACCAAATTCAACGTAAAAGAAGTACTTGGCAATAATCCAAACATTTTAATACACCAAACGAACACCCCACCGAACAGGCAAAGCTCGGAAAGAATAAACAAGTTGGCAACAAGCCCATATTGTCTTCGTGCGAACAAGGAACGCACAAGCCCAAGGCACAAAACAGATAGCAGGCAAAGATTAGCTTGCAGAGAAGAGTAAAATCCACCCTCAAAGATCTGCAAAAACAATCCGAGCACGCATAGGCCAATCACAATCTGCCAAACGAGGCGTTCAATTTTTTTAAACGGAGTGTCTTTGAACATATAGTGCGCGAAACCGAGATAGGACAGATTCGCGAGATTGATAAACATGTTAGCGCTATTGTAATGCATCCACAAAACATCAGGCCACAGAAAAAGATGCCCTGTTCCGTTAATAGAAGCAGCAACGAGAACCACACCACAAACATAAGAACCGTAGAATAGAAATTCTGGTTCACGCCGAACAATGCCAACAAGCAAATTGTAAAAAGCCAGAAAGCTAAGTCCACCGAGTAACACCGCAATTGGCACAAGCTCACGGATTGCCGAGCTGAGAAAATCTTTTTCGTCCTGAACAACAAACTGAACACTCAACACATGAGCTTTCAGCTTCATCAATGCAAAAAACTTCTCCCCAGCTTTCGCCGTCATCGGGAAGGAAATGTATCTGATGTCATTCATCCCCTGCGTGCGCGGAAGCACCTTATCATTGAACTCAGTTGTCTTTATGATTTGAAAAGCTCCATCACCAGTAGGCACAACATCCGAAAATGAGCCGTTTAGGTAAGCATGTCGCAACTGGACAATATAAGATTCGGTCGAGCTAGTCTCCGGTGGTGTGAACTCCATCATTAGCCACACAGGACGCTGTTGGTAACCAAGGTCGAGCTGACCACTGAAATCCGGCGTTTTTGTAAAACTGCCTGCTTGAAACTCGGAGAGCGCCTGAGCTTGAGTCAGGGGCTCACCGTCTTTGTCCATTAGGTAAGACAAAGCAACTGGATGGCCATTTAAATTCGAGCTGAAAATCTGCATCGAAATTAGAAAATAGCAAGCAACGGCCATCACCAACATCAAATAGATCGAGGTTTCTCGCACACCTGCACGAGGTAGGACAAAACGCTGCAACCAATTCTTTCCGATATTTGTATCCACAGCCCCTCACTTTCCGTTGTAGGGTACTCGGACTGGGGAGACAGGATTCATTATTAAAAGCACAAATAAGCATTAAAAACGGCAACTTAAAATACACTCTTCTAATGATGCGAATGTACGTCTTAGCCCTTGACACACGTTTTGAATCGAGAACGAAATGAGTTATATTTTCACTAATTATGTTTACATGGGTCGGTGAAAAATAGATCGCTGAAATAAAATGTGAAGGATACTTCTCATGAAGTTCACAACACTCGAATCTTTTTCAAAGCACCTGAGTGATTCAGTGAACTTATCGGCGCTGAATAGAGTGCCAGCAGACCGAAAAACACTCGACTTTGCTTGGCTCACTTGGCAACTTGACTGGCTGTACTCCTATCCCGAACTTCTCAGCGCATCTGCAAAAAACAACATTCAGCACTATTGGGCGTCCGCACCCGAACTCATTACGCTAGCCGACCAAATTAGAATAGACTGGGTCGCTGAATACGGATTTTCTTGGCAAAATCATGGGTCGAACCAGCCTCGTAATTCTGTGACAAACACCCTGATGAAAATTCTCACTCAATACATTCCCAACGCAGCTTCCCCAAGCGAAAGAATAAGAGATTACCTAGTTTCATACGCAGGATTGCCTGAAGAAAAGTGGAAAGATATCAGTCAATGGAAGTTGGCCTCTCAAGAGCACGTCGTAATTTCAAAAAGAGCGCATCTTCGATCAGTTGAGAGCTATCACTGGCTAAGTAATCAAGAATTGAAACAAGTATTATTGCAGCGACCCGTTGGCGAACAGCTCATTCAAACCGGCAACCTCAATATCATTCCACTCCCAGAACATTTGCCAAGACCAGCATCTTTTTCTTTGCCAGACGGTAGTTTATGGCTTGCTTGGCCACAAAAGGCACGCCCAACACACCTCCACCCAATTGTGCAGGCATCTCTCGTTTGCCACGAAGCCGCTCATCTGGTGCAAAACCACATGCCCCCAAGCAGATTACAAACAGGCCATGACAGCATTTGGCAAAGTGAAAAAGCAGCTCTTCAAGAAGAGTGG
>JBEAPS010000260.1:0-3468 GCA_041164285.1 Pseudomonadota bacterium | reverse complement strand
ACTGGCTCCAATGTTCATGATTCGCGAGTAGTTCCGAATTTGCTCGTCTGCGCTCAGCTTAGTAAAGCAAAATTGTGAGGCATCTTTTGTGTAAGTTGTTTGAGAATCAGATGCTTGTGTTACTGACGGTAGTATCGAAGAGAGTAATATCAGATTGTACGCAGAAAGCTTTCGCATGTACATTCCTATTCTCGGGCAGCAATTCCCAAACGATTGTGCATTTCGAAGCATTTCGGCAAAAGAGTCGATTATTCATTGATTACAAAAAGCAGTGACGTGTTTTTGTCGACAGACTTAAGACACCTATTGAATTTATCCGGCAAAGAGTTCCCAATTTGTCCCGTGTAGCACAGAATGCCGACCAGTGGTTTGACTTGAGATGCAAATAGTGTGCCTGAAGTCATTCTGCCAACAAGCAACTCAGGGTGTGTCATGAGCAGATTTTTGACCCATTGCAGATACTTTTCCATCTGCGTGACATGTTCCTCTTTAGGGGCACCTGTTTTGAAGTCAACAATGACGTGTACCCATCCCTCTGCCTCTTGTGCGGTTTGTAAAGTGCGACCAAAAGCTCGAGTTTCGTTTTGGCCTACGACGACTGATTCCAGATTCATCAATGCTTTGGGCCATTGGCTTGCGGGTATGACACAAAAAACATCTAAGATTTTTCGCTGAGTTGCAACTAGACCTTTGCCCTCGTAAAGAACTGATTGATCAGTTTCAAAGTCGCCCCAAAGTTCGAGCTCGTGCTCGCGAACAAGTGATAAATTTAGGAATCGATTTACGAAAGAAGATGTATGTGTGACTTCTTCATCGCCATGTTCCATGAGCGCATGAAATCTGAGGCCTAGTTCAGATGGTGAAAGTGGTGCATTTGTCTTGGAATTGAGCGAGTCTTGAGGTTCTTCAACAGACGTTTGTTTTGTTTCTGTTCGAGTGGACTGCTTATGTGAAAAAGATTGAGAGGATTCTTGATTTTTGAGTGTTTTGAGCCAAGGAGAGCTGTGAGTTTGCTCTGCATATTGGTCCGCCCAATGCTGCTGCCAATCATGATTCAATTGTAATGAGTTGTTCGGAGTCGTGTCGATGTATGTTGTGCTTTTCTCTTGCTGCCACGCATGAATCCAGTCGGGTCCATAATCCTTAAGTGCAAGCAAATGAGAGTTCCGGATATCTGCAACTTGTGCCTCAAACTCGAGGCCCGTCCATGGCGGCTTGGGAACACTGCCACGCTTTGCCTCTTTGCGAAGACTGAAAAACTGATCTGCAAACACAGCCATAACATTTGTTTCAAGCCCATTGAGTTTGAGCTGTGTTGGAGCAAACTCGTCTCCCAATTTGAGTGGAGCCAGTTTATCTCTGAGGCTTTTTTGAGCGCGGCCTGAGACACCTGGCGAAACCATTATCAGCATCTCTCTTGCACGTGTGTAAGCTGTATAAAAAACGCGCTGCCGCTCAAAGTCCTGTTCGAGTTTGTCTTGTAGATCTGTGCTCCAAAGCTGAGCAGCTTCTCCACGTTGCCCCTCGGTGAGCACAGCAACAGTGTCTGAGGGTGGGTTTGGGTTCTGCACCCAAGGGAGAAGCGAGGCAGATTGATTGTCTTCCGCAAGCCACTTGATTTGAGTTGAGTGAATTCCACTCTTCATAACGAAGTTCTCAACGGGCAGATCGCGTTTTGTGGTCGGCCAAAAAACGACAACTGGCCATTCAAGCCCTTTGGCTCCGTGGATGGTACAGACGGTCAACGCGTTCTGTGTGGTATCAGTTGTCGACGATTGAATTCTTACTTGATTGAGCGTCGAGTGGATGAGTTCACTTGGCCAAATACTCTGTCCCATTGGTTTCAGGTTAGGCTCTGTTGCTCCTGATTTTTGGAGTCTTCGGCTTAATTGACCTGCGGTTTCTTCTAGCTGCTTTCGCATGGTCCATGCTTCAAGGACATTTTGAAGTGCAATGGCGAAGTTTTCCATTTCAAGATTCATGATATTGCGATTGGGTGTGAGAGTCTGCTCAAAGCCCCACCGCAAATTTTGCCAGCCAGAAAAATAATGGATGGATGCAAGTGCTCTGCTTTTCTGAAGATGCATCTCGATTGGCAACCATCGATCGGGCACTGGAACTGAGCTTTCACTAGCTATTGGTTCTTGTGCCTTGATGAATTCCTTTTTGAGGCGTCCACTTGAAGCAGCTTTGATAAGCTCCGATGCTTCGAATTGTGTAACTTGGAACCATCCACTCCAAATAAGCTGTGCAAACTCGAATACCTCAATAGGTTCAGAGAGCCATTTTCCTAGAATCTGTCCGACCATTTCGCATCGTTCACGAAACGCAGAGTCGATACCAGAAGTGCGGCTTGTTTTTGCAATTGATGGTATCCCCAGTGTCGCGAGCTCCGTGTGCGTTTTGAGAGTCCAGTCGTTGGTTTCACACAAAATAACGATATCGCTCCAAACGTATTGCTGTGACTCAACTAATGCTCTGAGCTCTCGAGCAATTGCCCAAGTGGTGTACGAGTGCAGGGTTGGTAGAGGTTGTTGTGGAGTGGAACTACTGCGATCCTTGGAAAGAGAGGCACCCAGTAACATGAGACGCGGGTGAGGTGATGGTTGTGATACCGTTGAACCCATTCCATCTGCACGACCGATATCAAGCGCCTTTGAGCCGACGTAGGTTTTTTGAGCAGTGTGTGAGAATTCAGTTCGAAGAAATTCATCAGGAATTTTATTATTCCGATAAGAGAATGTGAGTTCTGAAAGATAATTGATCCAAGGGAGCAGTTCAGGGTGTGAACGGAAGTTTTTCGTGAGTTCAATACTTTTCCAGTTGCTACTCTGCTTTAAACTCTGAAATACGCCGACATGTGCGCTTCTGAAGCCATAAATGCTTTGTTTTGGATCGCCAACAACAATCATGCGTCCCGTTTTTGGCTCCAGCAAAGTACTCAAGATGCGATGCTGAAGTTCGTTGGTGTCCTGATATTCATCCACAATGAGTTCTTTGCACTTCAATGGGTGTGGTTGACTCTCAGAATTCCAGAAAAAAGAGGCATTGTTTTCATCCAACTGGGCAACCAGCAGATGATACAGCAAGAGCATGCGGTCATTGTGAGTCATGCGACCGTGCATGAGGCGGCGGTGAAACTCTGATTGAGCGAGTGCGCGAAGGGCTGCCAGTGCATCTGTTGCCATTGGGTGGATAGTTTCTAATGCAAACTGTATGGGCGGGGCATCAGAGCGGAGCATATTTTCATGTAACATTGCAGCAGTAATTCTTTGCAGCCCAGCAAACCGAGATGGATTTGTGCCTCGATACCCTTGACCTTCAAAGGCACCAGCAAGAATAAAATCAAGGAGCGGGATTTCTATCCGAGAATCGAGAGCTCCAGATTGTGCATACTGCAAAATACATTCCGATAATTCAGGACGTAATTCATCTTCTGACACAAGGGTCACAGGGGGCGGAAATCTT
>JBEAPS010000259.1:0-13175 GCA_041164285.1 Pseudomonadota bacterium | reverse complement strand
GACATCATTTCAAAAATGAACAATCTCAACAAAGACGTGCGTGTTGATGTTGGAGTGACTTTAGGTATTGCGCTCTAATTCGCCCGAGCCGATCAAATGGGCTAATATGAACTCTGCTTTTCTAAAAAGCAGAGTTTTTCTTTTACACTTTATTCTAGCTTGTGAGGTGAGCAAATGCTCAATGTTTGTATTTCAGGGGCCAATCGTGGCTTAGGGCTAGAGTTTTGCAGACAACTGCTCGCCAATTCTAACGAATTGATGGTCGTTGCGGGTGTCCGTAATCCCGAGAAAGCAACTGAGCTCAATCAATTAATGCGAAATTCTGAAGGTCGGCTTAATGTTCTTAAGCTCGATGTGAGTGATACAGACTCTGTTGGTGCATTCGCCTTGAAACTCAAAGAGTCACTCTCTGGGAACAGACTCGATCTGCTCATTAATAATGCCGGTCTATTTGAAGACGATGGCGGTGTTGGGCAAAACTTCAATCCTGATGCCCTCATGAAGTCATTTAACGTAAATGCTATCGGACCGCTGCGACTTATCTCTGCCCTGAGCGATCAAATTGCAGAGACGGGTGGAAAAGTTGTCAATATCTCAAGCCTCATGGGCTCATTGGCTGACAATGCGAGTGGTGGCTATTACGCTTACCGAGCGAGTAAGGCTGCATTGAATATGTGTGTGCGTAGTTTTGCCATTGATCGGCCCGAGTTGATTACAGTGGCCATGCATCCGGGCTGGGTGCAGACCGACATGGGCGGCCAACAAGCACCTCTCACTGTGCAAGAGTCCGTTGCTTCACTTCTTCGAGTCATTTTCCAACTCAAGCCTACCGACACAGGAACGTTCAAAAATTATGACGGCTCGACACTTCCCTGGTGAACGCTCCTCGCTTTCCCAGTGAGGAATTAGGCCTGTGGCTGTTTAGTCAGGTTACTGAGAAGTGTGCCACCCACCTCAGTGTTGTTGATACCCTCAAGCAGCGCACCAATTGCAGTTCCACCTTTTGAGCTCAAGACGTCAGAAATGGACTTAAAGCCATGATTGATGTCGCCAGAGTTAGCGATAACTTTGATGTTTGCCTGCATCAATGCTTCAGCTTGCTTCACACCCACAGTCTCTTCAGCTTCGACCCGTCTTATTGTGACAAGATATTCCTGGTAACTCTTGTTTTCGCCAATCTCTTTAGCGAGTTCAATCTGCGCTTGAACAGGTGCTAGTTGAAGAGCTTTCTCCGCTTCAGCCTTTGCAATACCCTCTGCTTGAATACCTGCTGCCTCTTTTCGCTTAGCTTCTAGTGCACCATCAGCTTCAAGAATCAGAGTCTCTTTAATCTGCTCTGCCTTGATGATTTGGGTCTCTTTTTCTATTTCTGCAACTTTGACCAGTTCGACTTTTCGAACTTCCATTTCCTTCTGTTTTGTGAGCTTTTGCTGCTCTTTAATCGCCTGCTCTGCCGTTTCTGTTTGGAGTGCAACTTCCCTCTGTGCCTCTACTGTTCGAAGGCCAACAGCCTGCGTTGCAACTTGATTTTGAAGATCAACTTCTCGCTTTGCTTCGATTTCAGCTATCTCAGCAATTTTTCTGTTTTTTGCAACTTCCGTTCGCGACTCCATCTCGATGTGAGACTTTTTCTTATCCATAATATTGTGAATGACTCTGCTTTCCTGTGAGTCGCGAATATCCATCAGCTCTATGTTTTTCACCGCAGAGACACCCCAGTGCATGAGCTGTTCTGTCACCTCACGTGTGAACTGCTCACCAAATGTTGAGCGCCCTTGAAGAATGTCTTCTATGTCGCTTGAGGCCAAAATAACGCGGACTGCGCCCTGAACAATTGCTTTGAGCTGATCCTTGAGTTCTTCAAAAGATGCGACACGTTGCGCAGCGACGTTCGACTCCGAAATTCGGAAAAATGCCTTAACATCCACTACGAACGGCAAACGACCCTTATCGTAAGCCTCGTATGATTCAAGATCTAGGTCGAAGACAGACATGGGAAGAGAAACTGTCGTGACTCCCAATACAGGAATCCACGAGGGCCACTCATAATAGGAGTTTCCATTTTGAGTGTCTTTACCGTAGGAAGTTGTTTGTTTAGCTGACTGAACGATATGAACTTCGTTTGTCGGTACAACTCTCCGAAGTAATATTGAAGTAAGGACTATTATACCAATCACTGTCACGACGAAGATTTCAAATGTTCCGAAATTCAGCATGTATTGCTCCTATGGAAGTGTCGAACATAGAATAAAATCTTCGTTTGAAATTTTTTTCAAGCGCAATGAATGCGAAATTGACAGATGAAGTCCAGATATGCGCAGATTAAAATATTTGCGTGAGTTATCAAAAATCTGCTCCAATTGAGCTTGGTCACATTAACGAAATATATTTGATCCACGGAACGGTCTGGATCACTTTGAGAATACCTTTTTATTCATAGGGCGATGGAAAACAGTGAGTTACATTCTTAAAAGTTCAATGTTCGTGCTTTTTTTTCTCCAGATGTCCTGCAAGCTGAATTCCGAGAAAACTTCTCTCTATCAGAAGCTAAAGCCTCACGAGCTGACAATTTCTGATTTTTCTAAAGCAAATGCAGCGTGCTTCGATAGGAAAAAGCACGGACCAGTGGCTGTGGTCGACAGTCATCTCCATTCACGTCCATTTGGTGGAAAACCCGTGCCGTTCACGAAACTTCTCGACTATATGCGCAGGAGTGGGGTGATTTTTGCAACTCTCTATGGCATTGGTCAGCGACTTCCGGTTGACTCGAGGTGTACCTACTATCTCGATTGCCCTGGCACTCCGGTTCTTCCTAGTTTGAAGAACGACTTTTACAATGCACAAAGTCTACTCGACAATGCTCCCGCCGACCTGAAACTCACACTGTCGATGACGTTCCCTGACTTGGCGCAGCCGGGCGGTGTTCTCGAACAAATGGGCCTTCTCAACAATGAATATCCGGGAATGTTCCGATGGATGGGCGAGGTGAACCTCGTTAAACAGGCGCTCTTTAAAAATCAGCACTCAGCTGTCAGTCTTCAAAAAATTGCGGAATGGGCACCGTTCATGAACGAACTTAAGCGTCTCGATATCCCTGTTGCTTTTCACTCAGATATTGGGAACGACAATGAGCCTTTCAAGTACCTTCCCCAAATGGAAGAGGTTCTTAAACTCTACCCCGATAATAAGATTATCTGGCTTCATTTGGGACTTTCAAAAGAGCTCAAAGAGTTTGATAAATCCAAACACGTAGCCATCCTTGAAAACCTGATGAACAGATATTCCAATCTTACATTCGATATTGCCTGGCGGGTGTTGTATGACCAAGTGTTCTCCAATGAAAGCTACGTGGGGCCGTATGTAGAGCTAATGAACAAGTGGCCTAAGCGCTTCATAACGGGCACCGATTTTGTTGCATCTGAGGACAAATCGGAACAAGTCTACAGTGAAGAAGTAAAGCTTACGAGTGCGGTGCTTTCTCGTGTAGATGACACGGCCTACCGGCAGATAGCGTTGGGACAAAATTATTTTGATCTCCTTAAACTCGGCTTTACGGCTCCGCAGGTCTGTGGCTCACCTTCAGGCAGGTGAGGAGAAATTCATTTTGTTCAAAGAGAGTGGATAAGATTTTCAATAAACAGGACTGCGAAAATTTCCGAAACTTAAAATTATGTCAGTTGCGAGCAGGCAAAGTGAATATTTTTCAGATCCAATAATTGAGACGAGACAGCGAGGCTGGATTTGAACGACTCTCCAGAATGTCGATTAAGTTTGGAGGGGCGACTGTGGTTACGATTTTCAGTTTTAAAAAACGCAAACGAGAGTCCGATTACAATGACTTGAAGTGGATGAGACCATTTTTTACGTTGTCTGCTCTTTTCGTGTGTATTAATTTTACTCAAGTAGGATTGGGGTGCGGGTTACCGATCTGTGACGTGCGCTCTGAGCTCAAAGTTCTTGAAGAAAAAGGGCAGGCTTATCGGTTTCAATTCATTTCTAAACTTCGTAATGACTTTGGCAAAGAGAAAGAAGAAGCCAAACTGAACAATTTGTTACTCTTCGCTGGTGGAGTCGTTGAACTCATTGCACGATTGAATGATGAAGACTACGTTCTGCGCGAAGCCAAGGCACTGAAAGATCAAATTCTCTTTGCTCTCGTGCAGTGGGTCTGGCGCGACTGTCAAAGGCTCTCTGCCGCATATTCTGAGTTAGCGAGCGATGCGCGACGTTACGCAGCCCTCGATTTCTTTCTGCGTAGGGTAGGTGAATTTAAGAGTGAAGACATCATCCGGAATCTCGTCTGTTTTGCGGGGAACGCAGAAGCAACGAGTCGAAGATTAGACGATGCAGACTATATTTCACGTCATGCTTTGAGTTTAGCGAGTTCCCTCTCTACGCAGCTCTTGGAAGTTTTTAATGGCTGGGAGGGAGCTTTTCAGCTCACAGTAATTGATGGTCCATTGCAAGAAGAGATTGACAAACTAAAGTTAATTCTATTTTCAAGTGGCGGGGATTTAGGGATTGTCGCGGCTCTCACTCACCCTACTATTCCGCCTATGGTCTTCAAGAATGTCTCATTCCAGGGACAGCCTCAAAGCCTTATAAGTCGTCAGTCATTTGCCTCGCAGGTTCCATCCGTAATTGAGTTGAATTTCGACGAAAATTTTGAAATGGTCTCTGGAACCGTTTTGGAGCCCATCGCGCTCAAAAAAACTCGATTTGAAGCGAGACGCATTGTCAGTATTCGATCATTTTCCAACGAGCCATGTGCAGAATCAGAACTCTTGGGTCAATACTACGTGACACTTGCGGGTCATTCAGGAACTTTTAGTCTCGAAAAAATCGGCACTGAGCAATACGCAGGAGTGTTTTCAACACCCTCAGGAGAGTTTCGTCTTCCTTTTGCTTTTGGAAAATACAATGCGAGTACGGGTCGACTTACGTTTGTTAATATGCAAGCAAATATTCCCCTTGCTTGGCGATTGAGCGCCGAACGAGGTTCCGATTCTCGCTGTCTACTTACAGGTTGGGGGATTTCGGCTTTTAATTCAGCGTCATATCCGTTGATTCTGCGGAAACAAAACTAAGCATACGTGGCAATTGTTGCCAAATGAAGAGACTGATCAATTCTGACTGGGGGACACGATGTGGTTGATGCCAGCGGTTTTAGCAGCGATTCTGCTTCTCGTCTCTCTTTTTGCGTTTCCTGTTATTGTCGCGCTGTTGAGTCCTGCTAAAAAAATGAATTCACAACCCTCAGACTTACCACATTCAATTGATGTCTTAATTCCCTGTCACAACGAGGAGGGGCGTCTCAGACTTACCCTGCAAAGTGTTTTCGAGGCAGTCGATCATTTGCAATTTCTATTTCCAGAAATTTCAGTTCAGGTGATTTGTGGACTCGACGACTGCACCGATGGCAGCGCTGACGATGCAAAATTATATGGTGCACATGTCGTAAATTTTAAATTTAGGTCTAAGTGGAAGGTCATCCATGCACTGGCCTCGGAATCTCGGGGGCAGTGGATTGCTTTGGTCGATTGTGGAGTTGTTTGGGATAAAAGGTTATTGAGGAACGCAATTTCCTATCTGGCATCTGCGGATGTTGTTGGTTTCTCTCCAACTTACTCGACTTGGAAATCTGGTTTTCTGAGCAAATGGTTTTGGTCCCTGGAAGCTTTCATAAAATCCATTGAGAATGTTGCAGGCGGTCCAATCTCTGTGCATGGAGCAACTATCCTGTATAGAACCGACTATTTGAAAACTGCCTTGAGGTTTCTGGCGGGACGGAAGTGGATCAACGACGACGTCGTTTTGCCACTCGTGATGAGGGCCCTCAATCCGAACCAGCGCATTATATACAGCCGCAATAAGAAGATGGGTTTCTGCGTCTGTGACCATGCGGGAAGATCGGATTTAAATGAGCAAGCCGCTCGATTGCGTGTGAGTAAAGGCAACCTTCAATGGATGGCAAGTTTGTTGCCATTTCTGTGGTTCTGGAACAAGTCCGTCTTTGTTCTTTCACTGCGTCGTTTTTTTCGATTGCTTTGGGTACTTGTACCAATCTTTCTTGGCCTATCGCTTTCACTGTTTGCTATTGAGTATGGTTCGGGTGAAATGTGGATTCGAATACTTATTGTGATTGTACTGTTTGTTATTGCTCTGAGATATGCGCAAAAAATACCCAGTTTTAATTCGTCGCTGAAAGCGATTCGCTCCCTACTCGTTGGTCCGTGGGATCAAGGAGAGGAGGTGCTATGGAAGTAGTAAGGGAAACCTCACAACAAGGCCGCTGGCATTTCATTCAACTCGTTTTCAAAGCGATGAAGTCTCATCGAATGCAAGTATTTTCTATGTTTCGGAATTATATTTCATTCTATTTTTCATCACACTATATCCGAAGGGCAATGTCATACAGGCGCAACCTGAGATTGGGAGAGAATGTTCGTATACAGAATGCTCGGACGATTCAAATTTACAGCGATGAAGCACGAATTGAAATCGGGAATCACTCCATTGTTTTCGAAAATGCGCGGCTAGAGGTTGTAGGTAAGGGAGTTGTTCGTATTGGGGAATGTGCCGTTCTTGGGGACTGTAGGATTTCTGCCCGTGAGAAAATATCCATTGGGCACCGTGCATTGCTGAGCTGGAATGTATTTCTACAGGACTATGATTCACATCCAACCTTGCCAGAAATACGGGCTGAGCAGGTAAAAAGAATTTGTCGCAGATTTTACCCCAGACTTTCAAACACGGCTCCCCAAGAGAACGAAGATGTCTTGCAGAGGTGGATGCCACCGTCTGCGCCCATTGTCATAGGTGACGATGTTTGGATTGGCTCTGGAGCAATCGTTCTGAAAGGGGCACAGATCGGCCATGGCAGTATTGTAGCCAGTGGTGCAGTGGTAACTGCCGGGATTTATCCAGACCGATGCATACTCGCTGGGAACCCTGCACGTGTGATTAAGTCGCTCACAGATCCGGTGAGTGTGTCATGAGGGTTTTGCAAATCACTCAATATCTCGCGTTAGGGGGGCTCGAACGTTGTGTGACTAACCTTGCAGCGGGGCTCGCATTACGTGGAAATCAATCATCAGTCGCAGTTTATGAAAAGAACGGACTGAGTTCGACATTCTGTAATGAGCTTCATGCGCATGGAGTGAGTGTCTATTCTTGGCAAAAGTTGAACGGATTTTCCTTCCGAACATTATTTTATCTCTTTGAGATAGTCCGCCAAAAAAAGATTGAAATTATTCACTCGCACGACCTGGGAGCACTCATATATGCCGTCATAATATCGTTTCTGCTTTTGGGCAAAGTGAAAATTATTCATACACAACATAGTTTTGTTCACCTGCGCAAAGGCAAATTTCGATACTTTCTTTATGAGAACTTTTTTCCGCGATTTGCAAATATAATATGCAGTGTTTCTCGGAGAGTGCAGGAGGTCTATCGGCAACTTGGCATTCCGGAAAAGAAATTGGCGGTAGTGTCAAATGGTGTTGCGTTTCCGTCGCAATTCGTATCCTCAGCTTCAGCTCGTGAAGCTCTGAGCAGGCGATACCCTTCGGCATATGAGTTCAGGATCAGAGAGGCAGAAAAGCAACAGCATTTGCTGATATTCATGGGGAGAATAGTTCCTGGAAAAGGAATTGACCGTCTCATGAGAGCCTGGCAACAGTTGCCGGAGAGAACCCAAGAGGCGTGGCGCGTACTTCTTGTGGGGCCAATCAACGACGAGCACTATTTGAGCGAACTGAACTCACTGACACAGCGGGGTGTTGCTTCACCTGTGTTCCTTGGTGCCACAGATGTGCCCAATCTTTTTTATCAAGCGTGTGATGCGTTTGTCTCACTGTCCGAGGAAGAAGGAATGCCACTGGCAGTATATGAAGCAATTGGCTTCGGTCTGCCAGCTCTGTTGTCTGATATCCCTGGGCACAGTGAGCTTAAATCATGGGCGAGCTTCCTGCCAGCAAACAGCTCAGCATCAGACCCGTTTATGCTTCAAAAGTTTTTGGAGCAGGCCTCGAAAAAAAATGACAGAAAAAATGAATGGAATCAGAGAGAGCAATTTCGAGCTCAGTATTCATTTCGGGAAATGGTCAAAAACTATACCATTAAATACAAATCAATTCTTATGATTCTTGCTGTTTTTATACTAAATAAAGCAGTTCCATTAAAGAGCTTCGCTGATGTTGGGCGGGTACAACTCACAAGCCTGGTGGAACGTCCTGAGTATATCCGTTCGACAGACTGGCAAAGTGAAGTCAGCTTGGAGCTTGCGCGTGGCGAGAGCACATTACTCACTCTAAAGACTAATTCGTGGTGTGGAAGTTTGCCAATTCTAAGTGCCAACCTCAAAGCTGCCGGACTTAGTTTGAGGTGGTATGGTGGCGTTGGTATTCCTGTGACGAAACCTTCATACGAAGGTGTGTTACCGGGAAAATACATTGATGCTCTTGTGCCAATCTCAGCTGTGACACCCTGCCACGACGAAGATCCGTCTTCTTTTGAGTGGCTTTTCACTGAGATAACCGCAGGTAGATCCGCACAACCAGGTTCTGTTTCAGGATTTCTTCAGAATCTAATGTATGATCCAGGCAATTCAATTGACTCGGCTAAGGTTATAAATCCGGCCTGGAAATTGAAGGTCGATATTCTGCCACTCGAAATGCCCGACAAGTGGACCCTGCCTATGAGGGCTGAGTTTACTCCATTCTTTGCATCGCTCGCGCATTATGGTCAGTCAGGCAGAGAGGAGGCTTCACTGACCAAACAATACATTAAAGAGATGATCGAAAATAGAATTCTTCCCCTCAAGGCTTGGATTAAGCACCCATTTCAAACACTGGCAGAGCGCAGCGATGCACATGTTTTGCTCAGTAGATACCCGAGTCTCGAAATGTCAATTTTAAGAACAGTAATTGATTTTTTACCCCCGTGGGCGCGGGTCGATCTTCCGCGCATTGACAGTCCGTCTTCAGACGAAAGGCGTTCCTACTGGAAGAGATGGCAGGATTACCTTGATGCAACGAGTGATGACACAATCGAGAATGGATTGATTGAAAGAATGAGGAGTCGACCATTTGTTTATCTGTGGGACGAGCCGGTTCAAGAGGACTTTATGATGTTGTATAAGGCAGCGTCAGACGTCAAAGCTTCAGCTCCCAGCGTGAGTTCCCTCGTGACAGTGTACCCATGGAAAAGCTTGCAGGAAAATATCGATATATTTGCACCTCTTTTGCAGACACTCGTGAGAGAAGGCAAACCTAGTTTTTCAGAAGAACGCGAGCTTTGGAGCTACGTCAGTTGTATGAGCCATGGCTGTGGGTCGCTCGACTCGAGTGGTGAGCCAGATTTCGTGATTGAGAGAAACGCGGCCTACATTCGAGTGTGGCCTTGGATGGCTGATGAATATCAACTATCAACCGTGCTTTATTACAGTGTGAATAACGTCTGGAGAAAAGCCAAAACACAGGATCCTTGGAAAGATCTTTACGATTTCACGGGAAATGGTGATGGAACATTGTTTTATCCCGGGCGTCCTGGGAATTATGGGTTGCAAGACCATACTCCAGTTCCATCGCTCAGAATGAAGTTCTGGAAGCAAGGTTCATTTGATGCTGAGTACATAAATTGGGCTCGTCAGTTAAATCCTGTTTGTCTTGCAAAGACAAAGTCGGAGAACTTACTTGTCACTGATGGAGTCAATTGGGCTCGAGAACCCCGTAAATACCAGTCTGCAAGAGCGGATCTGATTAAATGTGTGATGGAAGGAAAGCTGAGGAACCCAACCAGCGACTGAGGGACTCATGAATGAAGTTTCTGTGGTCATTCCGACATACAACAGATTGGGACTTCTCAAGCAATGCATTCACTCAGTAAGGCGTCAGAGTTTCACGCCGAGAGAAATTGTTGTTGTCGACGACGGCTCGACCGATGGCACAGTGTTGTGGTGCAGGAGTCAGAGTGACATCATACTCCTCAACTGTCGCAGAGGTGGTCCCTCCAGGGCACGTAATCTCGGTGTGGATAAATGTTCGTCAGAGTGGATTGCTTTTATCGATTCAGACGATGTCTGGCTGCCAGATCATCTCGCGACTCTGCAGGAAGTCAAAGAGAAAAATTCAAATGTTGAATGGATTCTTGCTAACTCAATCCTTACAGATGCTCTATTGAACCCCTACGCGGATCCACAGGGCTTTATCGGTGCTTTTCCAGTCTTTAAGAGAAGTTCGTCAAGGTTCAGGAACCTATTTCCTCTTCAAGCACCGCAAGTAGTTTGGCATGGGGACGCAAAAAAACAAGCATTGATGGGCAACTGGCTTCAACCTTCTGGACTGTTCATTCGTAAAGATGCATTCCTCAAACATGGTGGCTTCAATGAGTGCCTCTGGCGATGCGAGGACATGGATTTTCTTTTGCGTCTTGTGAGGAGCTCCCCCGCGACTTTGTCGCTCAGAGAGACCTATATGTGGCGTCTAGGTCAGAGCGACTCTCTCGCGTCTCATCAACATGCGCTCCTCTTGAAGCGGGGAGCTGTCGAAGTGTTGGCTCGGTCTGGATTTGAGCTTGTGAGAGTGCGACCACTTCTCCTCTTGCATTGGTTCAACAGCCTCGTTCGACACGTTGCAGACTATTTATTTGCAAAGATACTTCGAAAAACGAACGAGCTAGAGCATATGCCGGCGCTTCAGGCAGTTATGCAAACATGTGTAGCATTCTTAGGCCTGCTTACCCCCGTTATTCTCGCAAGGCTTGGGACCAAAGAGCAATTCTCTGACTACCGAACGTTTGGTTTTTATCTTTCCTCTGCAGGAAGTCTTAGCTTGACCTCTGGCTTCTGGAGCTTGCTCCCGTTTTGGAAATCAAATGGTGTGAACGCGGCAAGCAAACCGACAGTTGCATTTAATTTAAATAACTACTTCGCAATGCTTTTTGCTGTTTTTATCTATTTTATCTCACCGATGGGGTCCGACAGAGAATCATTAAAAGACAATATGATCCTTTCACTATCAATCATAGTTCTTATCCCGTCTATGTTTTTGGAACAAAACCTTGCAATCTCTAATCGTGCATTTTTAGGCTCATTTCTTGTCTCAATGATTGAAGTATCCAAATTAATATCGATTGTTGCTGTGACAATCGCGCTTCAAAATTTTGGATCCGTCTTTTCATTGATATGCATTTTCATTTTCTTAAGATTTCTTATTATGATTCTGGTAAACGCTCGCCTTAAACTCATTAGGTTTGAGCCACTCAATTTGAACAACATGCTAGCTATTTTTCGGGAGGCGCTCCCAATTTGTTTTGCTGCAGCGATGTTTACTTTCTCCGTAATGTTCGATCGATTTTATCTTAGCCGCATGTTGTCAGGAGAGCAGTTTGCTATTGTTGTTGCCGGCTTGCTTCCGTTGCCCTTGGTTGGGTATCTGGAGCAGTCAGTATTCCAGCGCATACTTGCACCTTTGGCAACTGCACTGCGGAATGGTCAGCTTGATCATTCCAGAGATATGGTCGCGCGCGCCGTTCGTCGTGTCTCGAATATAGTTATCCCTGTGACTGCCGCATTAATGTTCTGCTCAGAAGAAATTATTCAGCTACTTTTTGGTGAGAAATATCATCGTTCAGTATTTTTCCTAACAACCTACTTAGCACTGAATATTGGCGCCTGCATTCCTGCAGATATTTTCGCACGTGCACAAGGAAAATCATCGAGGATACTTGCGTTCGGATTCGTGAGTTGCGTCTTGCTTTGTTCGTGTGTGATTTTTGGCTTTAAGAACTTCTCGGCAGAGGGCGCTGTGGTTGCAAGCGTTCTAGGAATGCTCGTTCTTCGTTTTGGAATGCTTATTACTGAACTCAGAAGACTCAATATTGATTTGATCAAGTTCTTTGCAAACTCTTTTAACACTAGGTTTCAAGCGCTCATTGTCGCAGGAATTGTCTTTACTTTGACATGCATAAGTTAACTTAGGAGAAACCTGATGAAGTTAACGAAAAATCCTTTGGTCATATTTGCGTACCATGGTTTGGTCAATGAAACTCGAAGTGTTCTTAATGACTTTTGTTTTGTCACTCCTGCAAAACTTCATTTTGACCTTTCGATGGTTTGCAAAATGGGTTGGTCACTCATTGGGTTGCAGGATGGACTCTCTGCCCTCTCGAATGGAACTCTAGAAAGACCTTCTGTGGCGATAACCTTTGATGACGGGCTTTCATCAGTCGTGGAACTAGGCAGCGACATCTTATCAGAACATAGGATTCGGGCAACAATCTTCATGCCCTCTGAAATATCAAGTACTGGTGAAATGCTTTGGTACACCAAGGTGATCGGAGCGCTGAGCAATTCACAACGCACTCACTTTGATTTTTTGGGTAGACACTTTCCAATAACGGATCTTACTGAACGTGCTCTAGCGAGTGAGCTCATTCAGAACGCTCTTCGTTCCCTTCATCCCACTGCTATTGAATTGTTGACTGATGACCTTTTAAGGCGGTTGGAGGTAGATGAGTCGATTGTTTCAAACCAGTTTCGGGTGCTTTCGCCTTCACAATGCGCTGATGCTGGGATCAACGGTGTGTTTGATTTCGGCGCACACTCTGCAACTCACTCAATTCATTCGCAGTTAGATGAGAGTGAATTGAAGTTGGAAATAGGTAAGAGTTTACAATTTGTTGCTTCTCTTCAGAGTAACAGGCCACTTTTGTACGCTTATCCAAATGGTGGGAAGCGCGATTTCTCTGAACGGTGCAAAAAAATTCTTGCTGAAAAAGGAGCTTACTGCGCGCTGAGCACTATCCCGGGATGGAACTTTACATTCCGAGACGCCTTCTCGCTTCGAAGGTTTTGCATTGGTCAGCATACTGACTTGAGCAGACCTTTGTCTTCTATCAGATGGAAGTGGCAAAGGTGGTTAGCATGAGATTGCCCGAAAGAAGCGTAGTAATTGTGACTGACGCTGAGTGCTCTTCCGCCCTGAGCTGTATTCGAACGCTGGGTCGTTCAGGCTATCATGTTTTTGCAGTTGGAAGTGACCTCGCTCCGGCTGCTTCAGTAAGCCGATACGTCAAAAAGTACTTTCAGACGGCATCTCCCTGGTCAGATGGCATACGCTTTCTTCAACAACTCAATCAAATCAGAGATCAAGTGTCTGCAGACTTTATTCTGC
>JBEAPS010000258.1:0-3204 GCA_041164285.1 Pseudomonadota bacterium | reverse complement strand
TCATGAAAATTCCAACAGCCGAAGGCGCAGGTTCTCTTGATATGGGGACACTGAGCTCAGATTCTAGTGGCAAAGAATATACGTCGGGCAAAAAGACGGATGAAGTTGCAAGCTCATTTTCAATGGATGTTTCGCAGATTAAAGAGCTTGCCAAGACTGATGACTCGGCACGAGGCCTCATAAATGTTGTTGCTAATGTCAAAGACAACGGAGACTTCATTTTCGCCAAACCGTACATGGTTTTTAAAAGCAACATTCAAAAGATCAATAACACTGCATCTGCAGCAACTGACCTCACCTACAATGGTTACGGCCTTTATTTTATTTCAAAGTGGACTGATTTAACTCTAGAGTCACTCTGTGGTGGTGCAAGTGCAACAGCAAATTTGTCGCTCTTGCCGCCCAGTGGAACACAATTGAAACTCTGTAAAGAGAATGACTCCACACAATGCAGAACCTACAACCAAGTCACCAACCAGAACACAAAGTCCGCGGAAACTGAGGGCGGTGGGCGTACTTCCTGCAGCAGCGACATGAATGGTCAAGAGATCGCCGCAGACGATGGTAATTTCTACGTAGCAAAGGAGTCAGGTTCCGAAGGCATGACTCGCCCACTGAATTTCAATTGGGGTGGAGGCGGCTACGATGGACAGCTTGCACAGGGGGTTTGGACTCTGAAGCTGAATGACACAGAGGTTGGGCGCTACGACCTCGCTGCAGCGAATCCACTGAATGCCGCGGGCAAGGCCACTGTTTATGTTCCAAGCGTTAAGGCCGTGCTCGATAGCTCAAATAAGGTGAGCCGTATTGAAGTCGAGTGGTATCTGTGGAGTTCTACATCACAGACTTTTGAAAAAATCACTTCCATGGACACCTTCAATCGTGTTGTATCTGATGCAGGTGCTGAAATTGCGGACTATAGCGGTGACTGCAGCTCGCGTTCTGTTTACAACCAATTCACCACGAGTGGCAGTGTTATGAGCCTCGATGTGAGCAGTTTCGGAGCCACCTTTCCAGCTGCAAATTACTCGAGCAATACAGCTGGCTGCTATGCCGAGTCGATTGCAGTAAACTACAGTATGAATGGTGTTAGCTATCGGTTCGACTTCCGTCCTTTTTATAACTGAGCGGTGAAATAAGTGAAATGAGCAGATGTTTCTTTAGAATTCTTTTTTGTGCACTTTTGTTTTCTCAGATCAGCTGTAAGCTCTTCTCCGATTCGGAAAGTCAAATGACACGGGGTGTGTTGCTTGCTGGTGAAGAAGCTTTCAGGCCTGCGTTCGTTTCGCTACGAATCCCAGGGGCAACAAACTCGGTTGCTCTATGCAGTGGAGTACGGATTGGGCCCAGGCATGTTGTAACTGCAGCTCACTGCCTCGAAGACGCAAAGTCACTGGAAGTCACGACGTTCAACGAAAAAATGCAGACGAGCGTTTGGAAGAGTGCGGGTTGGAAGATTCACCCAAAGTGGACGGAGTTGAAGAGCGCAAGGGGGCTTGAAGCTGTTGCAGCTGATCTCGCCGTTGTCGTTCTCAATCAAAAAAACCCCTCTCCTTTTGTTGCCATTGACCTTAAAGTGCATTCGCAAATTTCGGGTCTCAAATATGTTGGCGTAGGGCGCATCGAAGGCGACAAGCGCGATGGCAAACCCAGGCGCTCTGAGAATCTTTCAGCAGAGTTCCACGCGAAAGGTGGCGTGGGTGGTGCATGGGTTTCGCGCGGGTCGTCTATTTTATGTCATGGTGACTCTGGAGGTCCTCTCCTGTCTGAAAAGGGTGAGCTCGTCGGTATTGCATCTGGAGTGGGGGTTCCTGAGGGTGCACCCGATAGCTGTGGTGTTGGAGAGGTTGTTTATCGCGCGGACGTGAGAACAAACATAAACTGGATGGCGTGCACATTCCGAGGCTGGGGTGTTGCGTTGCCAGGATTCGAACAACCTGATTGCCGGTGATCTGTGAGATTTCTACGGCTTGTTCAGTTGAGACCTAAAAGGCATAGTGACTTGTACAAACGGCTCTAAGATGGCGAGTATAGATATAATCGAGTTGTAGGTTTGCGGTAGAACCCAAAATCCTACCTTCCTCGGAAACTGTCTCGGTCGTATTCAAAACGGGTCCGCAGTACCTGACCTGCAAGATGTTTCACTCTCGAAGCGATCAACGATGTCTGCACCATCCCATTTGCACGAGTAGCTGCATCCAGTTCCATATGTTCGACTCATAAGGCCTGTTTTCGAGCGGAGACCCGAAATCATGTCGGTACATCTCCTTGCGCAAAAGTTTTTAGTGTTTGTAAATGACTGATTAGTTGAGCCAAACGATGAGAAAACACCTTGGGTAGTCAGATTGCCTGTCAGAATACAACCTGCTGTTCGATCCGCTGGCTTGTCTGCAGCAGCACCAGCTGCGGGTGGTAGGGATTTTGAGTCAACTTCTTCTGCGTTTCCAGAGCTTTTAGCTCTCTCTACCTGGAAAGGCTTTTCTTGTTTCGTCTCTCCGTGGGAAGCATAGTTCGAGCAACCGAACAGAGCCAGAGAGCTGCAAAGAGAAATTGAAGCTCTGATGACAGTATTTGTTGTCGGATTCATTTTGCTCCTCCTGATAAACAAAACCCTAAATATAATCGGAAAAATGGCCTTTGATATTTAGATAATTGTAATTACCGATTGAAAATGTCAGGGGTTATCTACCAAGCGATTATGTCAGGTCCCGGAGTTTAGACTGTCTCCTTCCTAAGAATGGGGAGAGGCTATGGCCAAGAAGGGGCTGATCGTGTCGGCCTGCTGCTCGCACGGATTGAGTCAAGGTGTTATTAATTGTCAGAGATTGGGATGTTTTTGTTTTTTTGTAAGCAGATCGGCTCAGCAGCTTAAAGACGTGACTGATGGAGTTGCCCCGTTTCAAAATCGATGTCCTCAAGTGTGACAAATGCGGTGGATGCATAAAGCTTGTGGCTGTGGTGCACCAAAATCGATGATATCTCGCATTGTGAAAGCACCTTGATGCGCCTGCCCTGTTACATCGAAAGCGATTCCAACCAAAAGTCTATATGCTGAGCCTCTTCTGACATTAACAATGAGATTCTTCTTCTTTTGGCCTAATATGAGTGGCGAGTATAGATATAATCAATTATCCGCTTTATCAGCATAACTCTGTTGGATTTAAAGCGCGGTTAAAGTGAGTGTGCTCATAGGCTACGCAAAAC
>JBEAPS010000257.1:0-3182 GCA_041164285.1 Pseudomonadota bacterium | reverse complement strand
AATTGGAACTCGGACCGACGTTGAAATGACGTTGATAATTCGCCCAAATCCTCTGCTTTTCATACTAGGAACTAGATTTTTGCTGAGGTGAAGTTGGGCAAGCACGTGGGTTTTAAATGCGGCCTCAAAATTCTCAGGCTGTGCGTCGAGCAGGGGACCTGAGCTCGGACCGCCCGCATTGTTGACGAGGATATCCGGAGAAAAGCCTCTCGCCTGCATTTGGGTAAGAGCATTATCAATATCTGCGGATGAGCAGAGATCAGCAACTACGCAAATGTGGCGACCGGGTTCAGCCAACTGGCTGCGCAAAATCTCAAGGGCTTCAAGGTTTCTGGCCAGAAGTACCAAGGAGGCACCTTGACTTGCCATCGCATGAGCGGTGGCATTGCCAATCCCTTGTGAGGCTCCACAAATGAGAGCGGTCAGGCCCTCTAAAGAAAACATCTGGTTTTGCTTCATTCGTTCGTCTTTCAATTAAGGAGTGGAACAACTCGCGTCTGAAAATTTCTCATTGCTGAAACGACTTGAGCACTGTCGTGGTTAAAAAAGTCGAACCAAAGCATGAGGCGGTCGTCGGGATGATAATTCTGCTTAATTTGTGCTGCCACTTCATCAGGATTTCCCACTAGAGCATTGTTGACTGCCTTTTCGATTCGTCCTGTGTCGAGGGTTCCCTCGAGTGCAAGCCAATATGTCTGGAGCGCTGAGCGTGCTTTCTCATGTGCTCTGCGACTTTGAGCCTCTGCGCTGAGGCCTTCTGTTGCATCGAGAAAGATGAGAACGGTGCGAGGCATCAATGCGCGAGTCCACTTTCCGCCATCGGGATGGAAACGCTGTTTCATGCGTTCGTTGGCGGCCTCGATTTCAGAGCCGGGAGTAATGGATAAATTCATAAGTCCACAAGGAAGAAACGTGTTGGCAAAGTCTTGGAGCTTTGGCTCATGAGTACCAACATATAAGTTCAGTGCGTCGAGTGAAACTTCACGAGGGATGACACCTGTTCTGGCAAAGCTCCAGCGTCGATCAAAGGTCAACTCGGAGGCATTCTCAACTTTAGCCGCGCGGCACAAGTGCTGCCAGTCATCGTAGCTTCGCATTGACTCGCGAGTAAGCACAGGAGGTTTTATATCCTCCGAGGAAAAAACGTCGCCACGAAGGAACTTCAAAAAAATCTCAAGGGCTTCAGCAAATATTTTACCCTTCAATGCGGGCCATGCCGCAAGTTCAATTTCATTGCGTGGAACTATTCCATAAGGAGCGCTTGAGAATGGAAATCGGCCAGCGGCAACTCCTAGGTGCAATTTACGATGCTTTGCTGAGCCGTGCTGATGCAAGTTGAGAAATGATTTCACCGCTTCAGCTTGAGCAATGGGGCCACCATTGCAGAGGATGCTTTTAATGGCTGCACCGACGGCGATATTTTTGGTCCGTGCAAAAATGTGAGGCGCAAGAAGGAGGATGTCGGTGTTGAGACCAATTTCGCCCTTGAAATTAGGAATGACAGCTCCAGGATTGTCTTTCTGAACTTCACAAGACAAATGGCTTTCCGCAACCCATGCAACGTTGTAACCCAGTTGGTCTGCGGCTTCGACTTGTTCAAAGAAATGCCTGAACATGTCATACTCGGTCGGGAGAACGCCGTTGACAGGGGTCTGGCAGATAGAAAAGAAGACATCAAACAGCATTGACATGGCCTCTCATGACAGGTCACATATTGTACTCAAAACGGATGGTCGCAATAGTGAAACCTCTATACGATATTTCTCCAAAACTCACGCATCGTACGGCTGTATTTCCCGGCGATGTGCCCTTTTTAGCTACAAAACACCTCAGTTTTGACCGAGGTGACCACTTGATGCTTTCGTCAATTCAAACCACTGTGCATGCGGGAGCCCACGCAGATGCACCTTGCCATTACCACGAGCAAGGCGCTGATATTTCCAACTGTGATCTGAGTAAGTATCTTGGCTTATGTCAGGTAGTCACGGTTGAGAGTGCCGAGAAAAACGGACGGATATACCCCCATCATATAAGCACGGTTAAAATTTCAGCTCCCCGGGTTTTGTTTCGAACGAACTCTTTTCCAGAACCAGAGATTTGGACTCCTGATTTTTTCTCACTCAGTCCTGAAATAATTGAATATCTTGCAGAACTGGGTGTGACTACAGTTGGCATCGACACTCCCTCGGTCGATCCTCACGACTCAAAAGATTTGGAAAGTCATCAAGCGCTGTATCATCATGGCTTTGCCGTTCTTGAAGGGCTCATTCTCGAGGCTGTTCCCGACGGCGAATACACCCTGATCGCTCTTCCGCTTCCATTGGTAGGACTGGATGCCTCTCCTGTGAGAGCAGTCTTGTTGCCTCCGCGTGCACCTATCATTTGATGCAATCTTGCAATGGATTTGATCGCCTTTGAATGAGAAGTTTGTGCAGCGAATCACTTAATATATTAATATTTTTATAAAAAATCAAAATACTTGAGATGAACGACGGAGTTCCGAAGATTCCTACGGGTGGGATTGTTTGTTTTAGAAGCTGTCACGACCAAAGCGAAGTAGCACGAAGTGAAGGCATCGAGGAGGTACAAATGAGGCCGGAACGCTTTTTGAAGATGATTGCAGTCCCGCTCTGTTATTCGAGCATTGGGATTGTTGGTTGTTCTGACAATCAGCAGATGTACAACACTGCACGACTTCTTGCCGATGAAAAAGAGAAACGGGTTTCATCCACCGATGGCGATGCGAATGGACAGAAATCGTCCTCGGCGGGCGAAGTTGCAGGTGCTGATGGAGTTGCGGTTGCTGGCGGAAGTGCAGGTGCTGGAGGAAGTGCGGGTGCTAGCAGAAGTGTAGGCGAAGTTGTAGGTGCTGGCGGAAGTGCAGGTGCTGGCGGAAGTGTGGGTGCTGGCGGAAGTGTGGGTGCTGGCGGAAGTGTGGGTGAAGGTGTAGGTGCACTCAATCCAGCCCTCATGCCCCCCAATGGTAACGCAGAAGAGGTTGGGTGGAGTCAGATATACTCTTCTTCCAAAATCACTCCGTTTGAAACCACATTCGAGCTAGCTTCGTCTCGTGTGACCAGCATGATTAAAATGGCGAGAGTGGAAAACCCAAAGTCGGCGACTTTCACCCAACCCAATCGCGACCGTCGTGTCGACGTGTTCACTCAAGGGGGCAACAACAC
>JBEAPS010000256.1:0-3716 GCA_041164285.1 Pseudomonadota bacterium | reverse complement strand
GTCAGCGCAGGTGCGGCCAACTTGACAAGCTCACGGTCGGAATAGAGTGGCTCACTCAAATCTCGAGCATTGACAACATCAACACCATCAAACGATGTAGGTTCACCCCAACTCAACTTCTGCAAGCCTACAGCAAGAGATGTCTTCGACCCCAGCAGCTCTATTGCTAAATTGTCTATGCGACTATCAAAGTGCTGACCACTTTCTTCAAAACGGCTTTGGGTATCAGCGCGTCCCCGCACCTGAAGATCGAAATTGAGACCACTCAACGAATCGAATGCTCGCGCATACTGCAACGCAATCTCTGGTCGCAGATTCCAAAGCACACGATCGGAGGGTGACCCAATAGTTGAGATCGAGGCAGTCCCGCTCCAGTTTCGCAATTCTGCGAAACCCTCATGAGTTATCGCAAAACTAGTTAAGATACCAGCAGACAATAGAATCTTGTATCTTATTGCATCACAAGTTTTCATCACACCGTCTAGCTCTTTCTCATTTCAAATTGTTCTGATTGAATAACCGCTCGGGTGACTCTCGTTGTTCTAATTTCGTGATATTTAGGGTCGATGAATCTAAAGGATTATGCGGATCGGTAATCTCAATTTTAGTTGGCCTGACTACTCCTGCAATCTTTCGGTATCCACTGAATCTTGCTTTCTTAAGAACAACACCACTTCCACTTAGATATTCAGCGCTCAATGGTCGAAAACTCTTTTTCTCGACCCAAATTTTGACCTTCTCATACGTAAGTCCTTTTTTTGTTGCTGCTAGGCTCAGCAACCATGAACTTTTGTCTTCTGAAACAATTTCTGAATTGTAATCGCCCCACCATCTCATTCGACTGACATCGCCTATTGCAGCCTGACCTGCGAGCTTCTGATTAAGCGCAATCCGCACTGAGCGTCTAAGATTTGGAATATACGCCCACATATCTTCACCGATCATCAACATATTTCGACCACGATCCCGGACTGGTGCTATAGTATTCACACGCGTTCTTTCACGGCCCTGCGTAAACACCTCAACCTTAACGTCATCACCACCACTTTTATTCGAGATTTCGACTTCCATGAAGTATGACTCTGAAGGACATCGCACATCATCTGCACGCCTTAAAATTTCATCTGCATGAATTTCAATTGGTTTGACCAAGGTTGACTTACCTGCTTTTTGAGACGCCTCGAGAGGATCAAAAAACAAAGGTGATAAAAGGCTGAAAACTAGGAGCCCTCTCAATAGAAAACCCATCTGCCACCCACTCAATCAATCTGTTTTTGAAAAACTGACATACGATACATTTGAGTCAACTCAGTCGCAAACACATCAGAGAATTGCGAAGACACATCATTATACCCAGTAAGATCAGCATTGCGAATTTCACGAAGATAGTATCGTACTACCACTTCAGCTTCATCAGCGAGTCCGGATTTCATCCGCCTCAAGAACTGGGCGGAAGTTTCTTCATCAAAGTATGACGGCACATCAGACAAAGACACAAAGTTGATGGGAGTTGCGTCGTTCTGCTCAACAAAATCAACTACGTTTCCTTCACGGTAATAGATCCTAGATCTACTTATGCCCTCTTTTATCTTATCAAACAGATCGGGGCTACATTCAATAGGATTACCAGATTCAAAAGCAACCCTACCCAGCAGCGTCATTTGCAGGAAAAAGTTATCCCTGGGAAGAAATCTCTCAAAAATCCGATCGTAGGCATTTAAGTAATATCTAAAATGACTCTCTGGTATATTTTTCTTTGGAAACTTTCCTTTATACAGTATTGCATTAAAAAAAGAGGAATTTCCAATCAGAAATACGAGAAAACGCCATTTTAATCGTGGAAATTGACCGTCCATATAAGCAAAATGTTGTGAAAGGTTTTCACTCTGAAACAAATCGTGTACCGAATCTCCAAGAACGCTTTGGCAGATTTTTGCAATCTTTGAAAATGTGCGCTCCCACTTTCCATCGTACAGAATTGAAGTCCAGTCCCTTCTTTCAAAAAGAGTCACGAACAATCTCCTACAATCATCGGAAAGTCTTAGTTTCGAAAAAAGCTCGCGCCGGTACCTCGCGTCTTCAATAGAGGGTGGATATCCCCAAAAAACTAAGTACTCGGAATGATCGAAAGCCCGAAGACTCTCGATCCTCAATTCAGTGAGAAGAAGTTGCTCTTTCGATAAGTCGACACAAGTGAGTTGCTTTGGCATCGAAGCAAATAGTGGAAGAACTCGCGCACCACTTCCTGCAACTGTGAGCACATGCTCCAGTTCCGACTGCATTATTGTCATCTCAACCCTGGAGTCTTCATTAGCAAGCGTGTAGTTGAGACCACTGAAGAATTGTTTCCTCATACAACCCTAAATTTCCTCTTTTTGCGCGTTTCAATTTCATCGCTTCCAATGAGTCGCACCGTGGCAAGTTCACGACATTTATTGATTTGCTCTTCAGTCAAGCTTCCCTCATGTGTTCTGATGGTTGCAAGGCGAGCTCCATGCTTCAGACCAAGCTGATAAATTTCTTTGACGCGCTCAAAATGTAATTGGCGTGACAAAGAAAAATTCTCATACCGCCCTTCCATAGTGAGGAGAACAGTTTCAGCAAGACACGCATATACACTGGGCTTGGGTAAACCGATATCCACATTCATCCGAACGGGGCCCGGCAAATCGATTTCACCACTCTCAATAACGAGGACGTCGGGACGTCTGCGAGCCTCGTCAGGACTGATATCCAGCGGACGTGAACAGTCACAAATGACTGCGCCAGGCTTGACTCTCATGATGTCTAGAACCTGTCCCCTTTGACTGGATGTTGCTGTCACAATGAGATCCGTATCCCCCAGCTCTTCGTTTGGATCGGTTCGAACGAGAACCTCTGTTTGAGGAGAAAGTTCAGCGATTTCGTCACGAAGCTCCAGCAGTTTATCCGCCCTTGGAGCAACGATAACAACTTCTTCGGCAACCAATGAAAGAAGCTGTGCTGAAACCCGCCCGATACTACCCGTAGCACCGACTATCATGACCTTCATTCTCAGCTTGCCGCTAGCATTCTTTGTCCGAACAAATCCTAGCTTCTCAACAATAACACGCGCTGCCCAAAGAGTTGCTGCAGCGGAATACGAATTGCCTGTGGTCACAGGAATAGGAGAACGACGTGAAACTGTCACACCCGAATCACCTATGACCTTTGTATACGCACCTAGCCCAATGATGAGGGCGCCGCGCTGGTGAGCATCTTCCGCAGCAGCTACAAGTTGGTCATAGATAAAGTTTTCGTCCATTCTAAGCATTGCGCGTGGCGTTGCGCACAGAGCATAGAGATCACATATCACTTCCTGAGATGTGCTCTCACTGACAGCCTGCGTAAGTTGACCGTATCTGAATACAGGGACGCGAGCCAATGCACGCTCTGCCACTGAGGTCACCTTTGCCGGAGACCGCTTAAGCCACGAAAATCCGGGAGTCAGAGACAAATGACGCAGAGAAAGTGGGTGAATTATGAATGCACAACGCCGAGGTACACGCGCTGCCTTTGCAGACTTCCTCGGTTCAATTTTCAAGCTCTCAATCATCTCGAGTGTAAATTCACTCAGTTCAAGACAACTCTGACGCTTGATACGAACTTGATCCATGAGCGCCATTGTTAACCCAAATGACCACAGTTGCTTTGGAATCTTTAAAGCACTGACGTCAGGTGAGAACTCAATAATCCTT
>JBEAPS010000255.1:0-2938 GCA_041164285.1 Pseudomonadota bacterium | reverse complement strand
CCGCACGAAGGCCTTGAAGGTGACGGCGACGTGAAATACCACGGCGGTCACGAGGCAGAGCGCACTACTCGAAGTGGTCACCCTATTCGTGTGTCACTTTCATTCAATCCCAGTCACCTCGAATTTGTTGACTGCGTTGTTCTCGGTGAGGCCCGCGCCGCACAGAAGCTTTATCACAACGGAAACATGCAGGCTGTGCTGCCGGTCGTATTACACGGTGACGCCGCATTTTCAGGACAAGGTGTGGTCTACGAAACTCTGCAAATGATGAAACTCGACGGCTACGCTGTCGGAGGAACCATTCACATTATTGCCAATAATCAGGTTGGATTCACAACGAATCCGCGCGATAGCCGTTCCGGACTCACTGTTGCTGAAATTGCAAAAACTATTCAGGCACCTATTTTTCACGTGAATAGCGACGATATTGAACGACTGCACGCTGTATTAACACTTGCCACTGAGTTCCGTCAGACGTTTAAAAAAGACGTTGTGATTGAAATTGTCTGTTTCCGACGTCATGGCCACAACGAAACAGATGAGCCCCGATTCACTCAGCCAACTCTCTATAAATTAATTGACGCCAAAGCTGCACCGTATCAAACCTATGCTGAAAAATTGAGTGGCCTTGGTGCAACTGATCCGCAGTTCAGTGGCGATGCACTTGCAGACATCTATACGGTCACAAAGGCCGACATGAACGCGGCCTATGATAGGGTCAAATCTGAAAATATACTATTGCAAAACAACCAACAACACCGAGGCTTTGAAGAGCTTCGTAGGCATGTCAGCGATGAAGAAATGCTCAAGCCTTTTTCTCGGCCTATTAAAATGGAAAAAATCAAAAGCCTTGCCGCAAAACTCATCGAGGTGCCTGCTGACTTTCAACCGAATGCGAAACTTGCACGTATCATTCTTGGTGAGCGAAAAGCCATGCTCGAAGAATCCAAACGGATCGACTGGGGATTCGCTGAACTACTTGCTTATGCCTCTCTCCTCGATGAAGGCTTCAGTGTGCGCTTATCTGGACAAGACGCACGTCGTGGAACATTCAGTCACCGGCACGCAACCTTGATTGATTCAGAAACTGCTCAGCAATTTACGTCGCTAAAAAACTGCGAGCAATCAGGTTCGACCATCGAAATTTGGGACAGCTTACTCTCAGAGACTGCTGCAATGGGTTTTGAGTATGGATATGCCACTCAAAGCAGCAAGTCACTGGTCGTTTGGGAAGCTCAATTTGGGGATTTCGGAAACGGTGCTCAAGTTATTATCGACCAATTTGTCGTTTCTGGTGAGAGCAAATGGAGCCAAACTCAGTCGCTCGTATTGCTGTTGCCTCACGGGTTCGAGGGACAAGGTCCGGAACACTCGAGTGCCCGACTAGAACGTTTTCTTCAAATGGCAGCGCAGGGTAACATTCAGGTCTGCTATTTCTCAAATGCAAAGCAACTCTTCCATGCACTTCGCAGGCAAGTTCTGCGTGATTTCCGAAAGCCTCTCGTGGTGATGACACCAAAAAGCTTTTTGCGTAACCCACGAGCATCTACGAGCTTTTCTGAGCTAACCGAAGGCACATTCGAGGAAGTCTTGGGTGATCCACGAGAAAGTCTGAATGTGGACAAGGTGACACGGGTGATTATGTGCACTGGCAAAGTAGCGCACGACGCGCTTGATGCTGCTGACAAACCTTCTGACAAAATGAAGACAGAAAGCACGGCAATCATTCGGGTCGAACAACTAAACCCCTTTCCAGCGCAACAGCTCGAAAAACTTTTGCGAAAATTCCCGAAAGCTCAGTTCTTCGCTTGGGCACAAGAAGAGCCGCGCAATATGGGGGCAGCCTCATTCATACTTCCAAAAATTGAACAGGTTGTTGCCAATCTGAGCTCAAAAGTAGAGCTGAGCTATATTGGCCGTTCGGAACGCGGCAGTCCTGCTGTTGGTCTTGAAAAACGGCATATCAAAGAGCAGCAACAACTCGTTGATGCCATTTGGAGTGCATCTGCATCTACAGAAATCTAGTAATCCCTCGACCAACCAATCGCTAGAGCCCAAAAAATGAAAGAAAGCCCAAATTGTGGGCTTTCTTTCATTTTACAAAGGTTTAGTCTTTTCCCTTGCCGGCCGGTCAAAACACAATGTAATTCGTCGCACAAACGAACAGAACAAGCCCACCCAAAAGGCGCGAACAACATGAGGGTCTATTTATGCAAAATGAAAGCATACCCACTCATGAAAATTGCAACTTTGGAAGTATTTCCTTTCAAATGCTCACAGAAGTTCTCAGAGCACGAAGTTTCGACATTCTCGAGGCTCTCAGTTGTGAACAGGTGGACGTTTCACACATCCGTCGACTCGCAACTCACATGAGCCTTTCTGCAGACGACCTCATCAACGTCACCGGACTGATTAGGGCTCCCCTCACTCAATCATCGGAGTACGGAGCCCATCGACCGGGCTTACCCACAGAGCCGTCTTCTCTGCATTCAGTCCTTGAGCTCAGCAAGATTGCAGCAAAGCACCGTCTCAAGGAATGCTCTTTGCAGCTGGTTTTTGAACCTCCTTGCAAAGAACACTTCATTTCTGGCAACCCATGGGAAGTGTCTTGGGTTCTTTTCTTCATTCTGAACCGAATTGCAAGCTCTCAGGAACAGCGACCGATGGAATTGTCAGAAATTCAAATAAACGTAACCAACAAAGAGAGCATGGTCGACGTATGCATAGATTCTGCACTACCACTCACAGCCCATGAGTTGTCAGACAATGTGAAAATTGAATCCACACTATTTTCCGAGCTGGAATGGTATTGCCTGAGTCATATCCTGCGCAAAAACGACCTATACCTTACGCAGAGAGAAGTTGTTTCGAATTCACAGAACGGAAAAAAGGCGTTTGAACTCACATTGCGCCTCCCCACCTTTCAGCCGGGCTTCGA
>JBEAPS010000254.1:0-10810 GCA_041164285.1 Pseudomonadota bacterium | reverse complement strand
GCCATAAAGGTTACAATCGAGAACACAGTTCAAGATCCGACCGTTGTGAACCCCGCCCCCTAACTTCGACTCAGCAAATGTCTTTGTGCACGCAAATCTGGCTCGTATATCGCGGAGCTTTGGCAGTCAGCGCTACGAGGTCTCGAGTATTTCATAAGCACAGGGTAATATGATAGTCTTCCCAATGGTCAAAATGCCCAGACTCTTAGGGAGATTCTTTACGCATGGGACTTAATTTTTCTACACTCTTTGCACAATTGAGTGGGCTCACGACCCATGAAAAAGAATTGATTGTTCAATTCGATGCCGACCCCAAGGCCACAACATGTGTTGCCTCATCTGACCTCTTGCGCAAAAGAGGATTCTTAGATGAGTCGATCATACTTCTTGAAGATACTGTCAAGCGTTTCCCAACCTATATTGCAGCGCGGGTTGCGCTTGGAAAAGATTATTTTTCGCGTGGAATGTTTAGTGAGTCACAGCGTGAAATTGAGTTTGCTTTATCGCACACTGTTGAAAATCTGATGGCCCAACGGCTTCAGCTGAAGCTGGCTCTTCTGCGAGACGATACCGATAAGGCACGACAGGCGGTCGATGTCTTGCGGACTCTCACACCTATGGATGAATTCACAAGAGCTGCGAAAGAGTATGTAGATATCGGAGACTTCGGCTCTGCAAAAAACATGGTGCTTGCCGAACTCAGACGCCTGGGTGTGGTCAGCCCCGAACAGCAACGAACTGAACAAGACAGGCGTTCAGAACAGGTTCAAAATTTTGCTTTCCAAGAGCCCGCGAGTGATTCAATCTCCTCGTCTGTGAGCGCCAACCAGCCTCAGCTAGATTCTGGGTGGAAAGTACCTGGGGAGCGTTCTAAGGAACTGGACACGGAAGGCATTATGCCGACCGCACAACAACCAGGACACGACTTTTTATTAAATTTTGGAACGAATGGAGTTTCTATACAGCCTTCTCTCATAGACAATTCCGAAGTGTTTTCCGATCTTCCTCCATGGATCAATGAACAGCTTCTACCAGCTGCATTCAGCCCCGGCTCGGGCCTTGAGACTGTGCGCGGTGACCTTGACAGATATCTGCAGTTACGGGCATTCAAACTCATAACGTCGCCAGAGTCGTTTTCGAGAAAAAGAGCTCTTCAGCAGGCATACAGCCTCGAGAGCACAACTCTCGCTGACATTTATGCCAGTCAGGGCCACTTTGAACGTGCAATTGCAATTTATGAGCGGCTTCTTAAAGACAACCCCAGCCAAGGATCTTTGCAGAAGAAGCTTGAAAACCTGCATGAAGAGGCGCGTAAGGCATCAGCAGACCGCTTCGGCGCAGGCAATGCACCAAGCAAAGCCACGGCACCAGAACAGACTGCGGCGCAAACTGAACGTGAACGAAAACTCAAATTTCTTGAGGCTCTTCTTAAAAAAATGGACGATCGAGTTACGAGTCATGCGCCCAGTGGAGCGCCTGTAGAATGGCCTAGCTCGAACGAAGGAAATGAGGTCAAGTGAAGACAGTAATGATCATTCATGGCCCTAATTTGGGCATGCTCGGTCGTCGCAACCCTGACGTCTATGGAGTTGAAACTCAAGATGACCTGACCCAACGGGTGAAAGTTGAATGCGATTCGGACACAGAAGTTAAATTAGTACAATCCAATCATGAAGGTGTGTTGGTCGATCAACTGAACGATGTGGTTCAATGTCAATATTCAGGGAATCCAAGTGTTGCTGGAATTCTAATTAATCCAGCCGCATTAACACATACGAGCATTGCACTTAGAGATGCGATTGAGATGGTTGTTGAAGCCGGTATTCCAGTTGTTGAAGTGCATCTTTCAAATTTATCTGCGCGCGAGGACTTCCGAAAAAACTCACTCATTTCTGAAATTGTCAACTGCTCAGTTTCCGGACTCGGTGCGTCAGGTTATAGCTTAGCTGCCCGCAAGTTAATTGAAATCGTTCGAGTGAATTCAGATTCAAGGAATACTTAAATGCTTCCATGTTTTCTTAAATTGTCTCCTTACAATTTTGTCCCGATCACGAGAACACCTTGGGGTGGCCATCTCATTGTAAGAAAAAAGCGACAAATTTTGCGGGGCCCTGACTCCGGGTGGCCTGACCGTGTAGGTGAAAGTTGGGAGGTTTCAACTGATCAAGCTTTTCCGTCGGTCATCAAAAAGACGTCTATTGATTCCCATGCTGGAGTGCCATTTGAAGACGTACTGAAAGAAAATCCTCACCACTTTCTTGGCTCTAAATTAGCCGAACAGTTTGGGTCACACTGTCCACTTTTATTGAAGTGGATAAGTGCAGCCGACCCTCTTTCAGTTCAAGTGCACCCTCATCACGACCACGCCGCACTCAACGCCACAGAGTGCGGTAAGCCGGAAAGCTGGCTCGTTCTAGATGTGGAGAAAGACGGATACTTTTTTCTCGGATTTAAAGAGGATTTCACGAAAGAAGACATCACAAAGGCATTAATCTCAGACAAGGCAGGCGACGTTCTTCACAAGGTTTTCCCCAAGACTGGTGATTATATTTCGATTCCACCGGGATGCGTGCATGCCACAGGCCCAGGCGTTTTGATTGCTGAGCCTCAATATGTGCTTCCAGGCCGTTCGGGGAAAACATGGCGCATTTCAGACTGGGGGCGTCGTTACAACGCTCACGGCCAACTTGATCCAGATGGTGAGCCCCGAGAGCTCCATATTGAGAACAGTCTTACTGCAATCGATTGGTCGCTTCCGCGCGGACAGGAGCTTGAAAAAGTACTCATTCGGCAACTACGACACCGCGACATTTCCGAGGCAAATGTGCACAACCCATTCCCCGCACAGCTTTTCTCTAAAGCAGGTTTGTACGCCTACTCCCCGCTTGTCCACGAGCAATTCTCACTCGTTACTTGCTGGAGCGGACAATTGCAGCTCATTTCCTCAGACAAACAACATTTAGTTCTCAATGCTGGTGAAAGTGGACTAGTTGCTGCGGGGGCAGGGTCAATTGAAGTCGCGCTGTCAAGACAAAATCAAGATATTGAGCCCGGTGGTGCCTTTTTTGCGTTCGCTGCTCCAGAAAGGAAAGGACTCTAAAGATGGCTATCGTAAATGAAGAGACAAACGAAATTCATTTAAAGATTTTGATCATTGGGGGACAGGGCTCTGGAAAGACAACCAACTTGCAGAGCCTTTACAAACAGACTGCCGGAGATTTAGCAACACGGTTATTTGACCTTCACGGAATGACGTCAAGAAATTCTTTTTTTGATTTTTTGCCGTTATCTCTGGGAAAACATCAAAATCACGAAGTACGTGCGCATCTTTATACGCTCCCGCATCATCATTTGCTTCCCACAATGAATCAAGCTTTGCTTGCTGGAGCAGATGGAGCCATCTTTGTTGTCGACAGCCGACTTGCGAAAATTCCAGAAAGCGAATCTCTTTTTTCAAGACTAAAAGATATTGTTCGACAAGCGCATAAAAATTTCTCCAATTTCCCGATCGTCATTCAATTCAATCACCGTGATGATCCGGATGCCGTTGCTGTAGAGGCGCTGCAGCATGCTTTTCACTTGGAAAACTCACCCTCTGTCGAAAGTGTCGCCGTTCAAGACATTGGAACTGTAGAATCACTGGATGCGCTTGCAGACCTCATTCTCAATCAAATGGATGTGCCTGCATCCGAACAGTCATTTTCATAGTGCAGCAGAGTGCGAACTGGTCCCGCAACCGGCTCGCCTTAAGAACTTGGAACATCAACCGCTCAGCTCAGTCACTACCGTGACCGCCCAGCTGTCTCCTCGCACTTTTTCAAGTGCCGAAAGGCTCAGGTGCGTCCCACTTCTGAGCAGAAAACCTCGCTGCAAAGCTATTTCAATCTTTTTGCTATTCCAAAGACGTTCACGACTTTCATATGAAAAAGTTTCGTTGAGCCAGTCCAACGGAATTCCTCTCTGTGTGCGAAGGAGGGTAAGAATCATCTCTTCTCTGTAGTGCTCTGCGGTGCGTAAATCATCCTCCCAACTGAGATCGAAAAGCCGATCTGCATCGGACGAAAAAGGCAAAGAATCATCTCCTGTTCGACCTTCTCCAGACAACCGACCAACGGAGTACCGACGACCGAACGGAGCTTCAGGAGTAGCAGGCATGAGCCCATGCGCTCCGGTACCTAGCCCCAAATAGGGAAGCCCATACCAATAAAGACGGTTGTGGATAGGCGCTGACTTTGAAAAGTTACTCGTTTCAAATTGAATAAATCCAACATCCTTGCAGACCCGCAAAAGCGACTCATACTCAGTCACGACAACATCGTCGAGCGCAGTAGGCTCATTTTTAAATGCTGTACTTTGTTCGATAGTAAGCAAATAACAAGAGGCACCCGTTGCACCCGCTGCAGCTAATGTTTCAATCTCTTGTGAGATCGTTCTTTTTTCGGACAACTGTCGCAATCCAAAAATGAGATCGACTTGTACCTGCTCAATACCTGCATCAAGTGCATAATTCAGGTTGCTCAACACCTGCTCAGTTGTATGTTTTCGACCCAAATAGCTCAGAACATTCTGATTCATTGACTGCGCGCCGAGGGTGATTCGATTCACACCTAATTCGGCAAATGCCCTGAGGGCACTTTGCGCATTTGTAAACGGGTTTGTCTCTACGGTAAATTCACAAATCGAAAATCTCGAACGAATTTTTGTAACCAATGGAGCATACAAGTGCGCCGGAAACAAACTTGGTGTTCCCCCTCCCAAATAGAGAGTGACTGTCCGTATTGATTTCGGAATGAATTCAATCAATTGCTCAAACTGCAACTCGAGCTTATCAAAGTACGACTTAACATCAGAACCCTTGAATCGGGCGGTTTTAACAAAATCGCAATACGGACAAATGTGAGGGCAAAAAGGGACGTGAACATAAATTCCAAGCCTTGCATCAGAACCAAAATCTGAAGCAAGGCTAGAGTTTACAAATTGAACTTCTGACAGACCCTGACTTAACTCGGTTTCCACAGGCAAAATTCAGCTCTCGCAGGTAATAGACAGCTCTGAAACTGCAACAGCAGGACAGGCACCACCTGGCGTGCGCTCCTGAGCTTCAGATAATGCCACAATCGACTTCAAGAGCGACAATATGTCACCAGCAACTGTCACTCCCTCCAAACTCTCTTTATGACCGTTTTGAACACGGAATCCCTGAAAGGGGAGAGAAAATGATCCTTGCAGCGCGTTCACGCCAGCATGCAATGCTTGTACTTCCTCAACCCATATGCAATCTGATGCATAATCACCGAGGCCTGCTCCTGCATCTATGTTGTAAAACCATGGTCCTACCGACATTTTTGCGGCAACGCGAGCATGACCAGTGCTCTGTGTCGAAAATGCCTTCGCACTTACTGAGTGGTGCCAAAGACCAGTCAACACACCTTTTTCAACGAGTGGGGTGCGACGCACATTCGTTCCTTCGCCATCAAAACGAGTGGGGGCAATATTCCACGGATGAAGAGGATCATCGGTGATGTTAAGAATTGCGCTTGCAAGCTCTTTTCCAAGACTTTCCCGAGTATTGAGTGATTGTTTGTCGATAATATTTTGGGCGCTAAACAAGTTTGAGAATGCATTGAGTAGGTCGATAAATGCACGACCTGAAAGCACGACCAGATATTTTCCCGATGGAATTTTGACTGGGCGCAGATGCGCAATAAGCGATTCTCCAGCCACTTTTGCAATATCCAGAAGATTTAAATCTTTTAGATTTACTTCTTCACCCCAATGCCCCGCAGCGCGTGGCTTAAATCCTTCTGCCTGGCCCCGTGCATAAATATAGGCTGATACCGACGAATCGGATTGTGCCTGAGTGAGTCCAGTGGTGCTTGCATAGAAATGGTCAACTTTAGTTTGGGAAACCGCATTGTAGGGAACACCTTGAATTGAAGAGTCGAGGTTTTTCAACGCAGTGACAGCTTCCTGCAACTCTTTCGCCAATGATTCAATACTCTCTTGTGGGTGCATTTGAGGTTCTGTGACAACTACACTCTGAGTCTTTGCACTCACAGGTAAGGGTATTTGCGGAATGTTGTCAGCAATACCTAATGGAGCCGCCTCAAGGGCCGTCTTCACTGCTGCACTGAGATCCGTGAGTGACAATGACGTCAACTGTACAACACCCAGCCGCCCCTCAGCGTTCCAGACGCGCAGCGTGACTGCAGTGCGCTGCGAAGCACTTTGATCGAGCGAGCCAGTCTCTTTCACTTTGACCGTCATTTGAGACAAACTGCTTCCCGAGAGATCGCATTTCAAGTCTGGTTGCGTTTTTTTCAAGTCTGTAATCAAAGAATTGATTTGGTTAAGAGTAAGCATATTAAGCTCGACCTCCAACGGTAATGTTGTCCACCTTTAAATGTGGCTGTCCAACAGTTGTGTAAATCGTTCCACTCACGGAACCGCAAAAACCGGGTGCAAGCTCAACATCATTCGCACACTCGGAAATCTTCATCATAATATCAGCTGCGGTTCCTATGAGCGTGGCTCCCTTCACAGGCTGCGTCAGTTTGCCATTCTGAATCAAATAACCTTCAGCGACTGAGAAATTGAATTCGCCGGTTGCACCGACGCTACCTCCACCCATTTTCTTGCAATACAAACCCGAGTCACATGATGCGATGAGTTCCTCAGGTGTCACACTTCCCGGAGCAATGAACGTGTTTCTCATGCGACTTGCAGCAGCAAATGAAAAGTTTTGTCTGCGACCACTTCCGGTGCGAGGATGACCAAAACGCATGGAGCCAGCACGATCTGCGATAAAGCTTCTAAGAACACCGTTTTCAATCAGGAGTGTTGATTGTGCCGGCATTCCCTCATCGTCCATATCGGTGGAACCAAAAGCTCCCTCTGTGAGTCCTTCATCCCATGCAGTGAGATTGCTGTGGGCAATTTGCTGCCCCATGGACTCAGCAAATGGTGTCGTTTTCCTCTCAATCTGAGTGGTTTCGAGCAGGTGTCCACACGCTTCATGGAAGATCACTCCTCCAAATTTGTTCGCCATGACTAAGGGATACTGGCCTGCATTGACGTAGTCAGCTCTGAGCATTTGACCTGCGGAAGCTTCGAGGTCACGAACAAGCGGTGCAAGATCGACTTTCTCGAGAAACCGAGGCTGCCCGGTTGAGGCGACTTGCTCATGCAGGGAAGTACGATGAGCACCGTCAGCACAGCTGACAAATGCTCGAGCCAATTGATGCAGTCGAATGTCGCGGGCAAATACGCCGTCTGATGCAGCAACTAGCACCTCTTGCCAGTCCCGAAATGCTGAAGTTTGGTCGCTTTGTAGGTGACCCACTTTTTGGTTGAGCTGCTTTGAAAGCCCGAGAAGACGATCAGAGACGTCCGAAACGGCAGGACAACTCGAAAGCCAATTGTCCTTGTTTTTCAGTGCGGCGAAGTCCCGAAGCGGCTCCAGTTGCACATCACGACCGATCGAGGCCGCCATACGCGAGCTGCATCCGAGCATACTGAGTGCCTGATCCAGAGCCCACCTCAATCCCAACAGGGTGAGTTCATTGGTACTCACATACACATCTTGTTGCCCTTTAAAGCAGCGAATCCCAGCTCCAACAGACAAGCTCGGTGCCACTGAGGACACCTGACCGTTTTCAGTAGTCACTCGGAGGGTGTTTCTTTTTTCCAGAAAAATCTCTGCAAAATCAGCGCCAGAGCGACGCGCATGGCCCAAAAGAAGAGACAAAGTCGGGCGCCAAGATTCTCCAAATTGCTCGGGCCTCGGTTCCCCGAGCCCCGCAAATCCAGAACCAAAGTCTCGTTCCAAATATGGTCTCATGACAGAATTTCTCCTCTTGACGCTGTCTTCTTGTCTGATGGCAATGCTGTGATAGACAGACAATGTCATCACATGCTCACGGCAGGAAAGATGGCGCAAACTTTGCACAGACACAAGGACTCGCAACAATGAATGCACTGCGTAGCCACACCTGCGGAGAACTCAACGGAACATCCATCGGACACGAAGTGAAGCTTATGGGCTTTGTCCATGCCACACGAAATCTGGGCGGCTTGCTCTTTATTGATTTGAGAGATCATTATGGAATCACTCAGGTTGTCATTCATCCTGAGCAGCCATTTTTTGTATCAGCAGCTGAATTGAGGGCTGAGTCGGTCATCTGCGTTTCGGGAATTGTCAGGAAAAGAGAATCGATCAATACCAAAATTCCCACAGGCGAAATAGAGGTTATCTGCAAGCATTTCGAGCTTGAATCAACCTCTGAAATTCTCCCATTCCCGGTGGCTCACAACCCAAAGGAAGAGAGTGACGACACTCGCCTCAAGTACAGATTCCTCGACTTACGCACCGAAAAAATGCACCGAAACATTTCGTTTCGCTCTCAGTTCATTCACTTTTTGCGCAACAAAATGGTGGAACTTGGATTCATGGAATTCCAAACTCCCATCCTCACCAGCAGCTCCCCAGAGGGTGCCCGCGATTTCCTTGTGCCAAGCCGCCTTCACCCTGGGCAATTTTATGCTCTTCCACAGGCACCTCAGCAATTTAAACAGCTGCTGATGTGTTCAGGGTTTGATAGATATTTTCAAATAGCCCCCTGTTTTCGTGATGAAGATGCACGCGCAGACAGAAGCCCTGGCGAGTTCTACCAGCTAGACATTGAAATGGCATTTGCAACTCAAGAAGAAATATTCACTGTCGTTGAGAAACTTATGACTGATTTGTTTGAGAAATTCTCGAACAAGCCTATCCTCGGCACCCCTTTCCCCAGAATTCCATACAAAACTGCCTTGGAGAAATACGGTTCAGACAAACCCGATTTGCGCTATGACCTAGAAATGGTGGACGTGAGCAAGTACCTCCAAAGCACATCGTTTGAAATTTTCCAAAAGGTTTTGCGCCAACCACGTTGTGTATTGCGAGCCATTCGCCTACCAGGCGGCGCATCTCAAAGCAGGAAGTTTTTTGACGACGCTCAAGCTCATGCAAGAAGCATAGGCCTCGGCGGACTTCCATACCTCACACTCAAAGACGGAGAATGGAAAGGAAGTTTACTTAAGCAAACTAGTGAACTGGAGAGGACTGAGATTGCAGAAGCCCTCAGCATCGTCAATGGCGACGCGATCGTATTTATTGTTGGGGATGACTCTCGTTCGGTGCTCACCAAAGGCGGTAAAGTGCGGTCTTGGCTTTCTGAAACTCTCAACGTAGAGAAAAAGTTCGGTTGGGCTTTTTGCTGGATTGTAGACTTTCCTTTTTATGAGTGGAACGAGGACAATGCAAAAATCGACTTTTGCCACAACCCGTTCTCCATGCCACAAGGCGGTCTCGAAGCACTCAACACTCTCGATCCCCTCGACGTACTCGCTTTCCAATACGACATCGTCTGTAACGGGGTCGAACTCTCGTCGGGAGCCATTCGTAACCATCGAAAAGATGTTATGAAACGAGCATTTGAACTCGCTGGCTATAGTGAGTCTGAAATCGAACACAGGTTTCCAGCTCTCTGGAATGCATTTTCGTATGGTCCTCCACCCCATGGCGGCATAGCTCCCGGAGTCGACCGAATGATTATGCTCCTCCTTGACGAGCCAAACATTCGGCAGGTCATTGCATTTCCTCTCAATCAGCGAGGGCAAGATTTGCTCATGAATGCACCAGCTCCAATCACAGACACACAATTGAAGGATGCACACATTCAGTTGACTGGCGTGTCAAAAGAGTTGCTCTAAGTGTGGGTCAAGTTCATGTAAACTCTGGCGTGAGGTTTGATATCCACGCTCGAGGAGCTCGTGAGGCTATGCTCAAATTTAGAATATTGATGAAGACACTCGCTGCCGTATTGATTGGACTTGTTACCCTCAGAGCCGAGGCAGCCAGTTGGTGGTATGAGCAAGCAGAACGATTGCAACTTGTCAGCGCTTCACTTCTTGACGGAGCCCCAATTGCGGAGCCAGTTCCAACCACAACCTTCATTGAAGCACGCCTACTGACAAGCTTGCTTCCAAAACCAGACCCAACTGTAGGAGCCAAGCAAGAGAAGGTTCCCGCGGCTCCACTTCATACGATTCCTACTTTTGTTGCCGGATTTCCGTTCACTTCTTCGGGCAGATTTACGCTCGTGGGCACAGGTTGGGGAGGGTATTTGCTCCTGCCAAAGTCTATTGCAAGCACGATGGGCGTAAAAGCAACTCTTAACCAATATATCGCAGGAGCGAGTCTCGAGAGTTTCTTTAGACTCAACAGTATCAACCTCATCACAAGTGTAGGTGGACAGTTCGGCTCCTACGACCTTGAAGGGGCGATCACCGCTGATGACGGAGAGGACTCCTTTTCGGGCTCACTCACTAGTTTTTATCTGAGCCAGGGAGTTCAAGCCCGCAAAATTCCTCTATGGGCGAACATGATGCTTCTCGTGAGACGGGGCAAGTCTACATTCAAAGTTGGGAAGGAAAAAACTGTTTTCATTCGGTCAGATACCATGGCAGATGCAGACCTACCCCTCGCCGCTCAGATAACGGTCGGATACACATTATTTGAATCGCTCCAATTAGCTGCTTCAGAATATATGGTTCCAAACCGATCTATCATGCCAAGGGTGAGCATGGCTTATCAATATGTGATTGGCAAAGCGGACACTTCCAAAGTCGAGAATAGCGGCGTTAAAAAGAAAAAACGAAGGAAAAAGAGGAATAATACTCGAAGTTTATAATCAAAAACTCAAATAGCGAGCGAAATGAAGTCTCATGAAATTCAAGTTTTTAAATTGCTTTAATATCTTAACTATCT
>JBEAPS010000253.1:0-2536 GCA_041164285.1 Pseudomonadota bacterium | reverse complement strand
TCTTCGTTGGTCGTGGAGAGCTTGTTGAACAAGTGACTAAAATTATCGGAGAGCGACAAAAGCGCTCTCGAGTTACTTGGTCAATGGTTCGTTCAAGTGTCGGTCTTGGCCGCACACGGTGTTTGTCTGAAATTAAGAGAAGTTTGAACGAAAAAAATATTTCCTTCTTGCACATTCGTTTCACAGAATCAGAGCAGCGGCTTCCTCTGCGCGCCTTAAGTCTTGCTGTGAATGAGCAGCTGCAAGCGCTGGAAGCTACGTCCCCTCATGTTTTTCAATCTTTAATGCAAGACATGGCGATGATCGCGGGCAAGGGAGCAATCGATGTCGCCAGACTTATTCCCGCACTTCGCCCTCACATTTTTAAAAATTCGACCATAACGGCAACTCATGACACGGTTGGCAAAGAAGCCGACTATAGCGATGAAGATTCGGTTACAGGTGCAGTTGGGACAAAAGGTTTCTTTTCTCACACTGCTAGAAACACGCCAATGAGCCGCCGAAATCAGCCGCGTGCACCCATTCAGCAGATTTTCTCTGAACTCCTAGGCAAAATTTCAGAGCAAAAAGGATATTTGGTTTTTTTACTTGATGATCTCCATCTTGCTGACAACCAATCAATAGGACTGTTTCAATTCATTACCGAGCGCGTGAATGATTCTGCTAATTTCGCTTTTGTTATGACAATTCGCGAGGGAATTGCCCCGACCAACTTCGTTCTCGAAAACTTTCTGGTCAGACTAACCAATTTGCGAAGACGGTTCCATGTTTGGGATCTCTCTCCACTCAATCAGTTCGACTTTCAGCAGTTTCTGCAGGCAGTAGGACTGCAGAGACCTTCGCCGCGATTTGTGGAGTTTGTTACTGCAAAATGTGATGGCTCTCCGTTGCTTCTTCATCAACTGCTCAAGCAAATGGTCGAGAGTGATGCGCTGCTTCTTGATGGTGAAAAACTTGATCCGTGGGCTCCAAGGTTCAAAGTTGACTGGTCCAAGCTTTCACAGATTGTTGTGGACACTCGCAATATTGAAGCACTTTTGGCATCGTTAGACCGAATGGACAAGCGCGATAAAAAAATCACTTCAATATCTGCAGTCTCGCATGAAGCCTGTGAATTCGAGTATTTTCGTTTTGAGCAGGAATTTACTTCAGTCGAACTTGAGACGCGATTGCTTAGCCTCGTTCGTCGTGGCGTGTTCGAAATGCTTGGCGACGAAAATGCACCAGTTCAGCGGCGATCATTTGTGTTTTCTCATGAAAAGTTAAGGGCAGCGGTGTTAGGAGGGCTCGATCCTCAGCTCAGACGCCAGCTTCATTTGTCACTGGCAAACAGAATTATCTACTTGTATCCAAAACCACGCAAAGAACATGTACTCTCTTTAGCCAAGCACTTTGAAGGTGCTGGTACTCTGGCTGATGCTGAGCGTGCATCAACGATATTTTTAAAAGCAGCTCAAATATATGCTAAAAACTTCGAACACTCGCTGTCTAAATACTACACCGAGCGGGCAATGCAGCGTGCGAGCACGATAGGTAACCAGCAAGAACGCCTCGCTCGGTTGCGTGAGGTTTTTGAAACGGAATACACTATCCACATTGCACAGAATGAATTGGTTGCAGCCAGTGAAGTATGTCAGCAACTTGTTGCGCTAACCTTTGAGCAGAGCAAAAAGGAAATTCTCCAAGTTCACTGGTCAAACTTATTGCTTGGTTTGGGACAGCACAAAAAAGCATTTATGCAGCTTAAAGAAGCTGTTGACAGAAAATTCCCTCTTCCTTTCTCCAGTCTCAACCAAATGGCTGCGCAAACCTTTGCGACATTAGGACGCTTTGGCTTGTTTTCTTTTCTGTTAAAAGTTCTGACTCTAAAAGTTTTTAGAAAACCGAATCCGGGAGAAAATAATAGCCATGCACTGATGTATATGATCCTTGCCCAGGCTCATGGTGCTGATGGTAACTCGATGCCTTTTTTGACCGCTGCACTTCAGTATCATCTACACCGCAGCGGACCCAGTCGAATTGTTGCTGTCTTTAATATGATGATAGCCATTCAAGCAATGCGTTTCGGGAAAATTGATCAAGCATTCGACATTGCTGAGCGTCTCGAGAGAAGTTTAGAGCGGAGTGGGCGAGTTGACGTGGTCAGGTGGGTTCGAGCTCTTAGAGCGATTTGGATCGATTATCCCATGGGTCGAATGGAACGTCTTGCTCGTATTTTAGACGCCCGAAAAGAAGGGCAGGTTCCGGCTTCCGGGATTTTAAGAATTGAAAGCAGCGCCCTTCGCAGTTGGATTAGAGTTACATCACCTCGCATTTGGAGAGGACACAGCCGAGGTACAGATAAGTTGGATGCGAGAGGCCATTGGGCAAATAAGGAGAAAATTCACCCTGGGGGATATGTTCAGGATCGCGTCACGCGTAACCGAAAGATTGAAAGTCTGGCGGAGTATCGTGAAGCAGGAGTGAGAGTAGCCCAGGCTGAGAGCAACGGTGAAAGTGTATTTAGCGCTGACTTAAGCCCAAAGAGTAAAAAAGC
>JBEAPS010000252.1:0-2930 GCA_041164285.1 Pseudomonadota bacterium | reverse complement strand
CCTATGAGTGGACAGGCGACTTCGGCTCCGATTCCAATCGCCTCATTTTTACTGCTCTCTGTCCTGACCAATATGAAGAATCCTCAACGGGATAAGCCTTCTGAGGAGTTGTCTGGTCAGGCGAATCAGGAACAAGCAACGATTTCCACTCCGCATTCATACTCAGCATGAGCGACGCAGTTTCGTCCTTCGAGATTTTATGCATATGTTCCACAGTTGCATCGATAGATGCGTCTCCATTAATCGTAACGGAAGAGATGAGTACAAGCGCTGTTTCCTTGTCCAATCGGTATGTCAGCATTCCTTTGAAGTTGCAGTACCCCACCAGATTAACAGTCACGGCGACTTCACTGAGAAGACAAGTTGTACCAAGCGACTTCACTTTAAAAGTTTGTTGATTCATCGGCAACGTCTCGTCAATGATGTCGATAGTAGAATCACAAGTCCCTTTGAGCAAAAGAATCAACCGATAAGCGCCCACGGGCTCTCCAACATCGCGACGGAGAGCCATTCCGAGTAAAGGGATGTCGCAAATTCGATTTCCAGGCGCAGCAACGACAACATTGTCAGTTATTGATGACAATCCAAGGCTGAGGCGCGTTGCGGTGCGAGATACAACAGCGTCAAGCGGACTTGGTTCCATTTTGATGAGATACTTTTTCATGGTGCCTCCTTCATCTCTCATAACGCCACGGATATTAACCCGACATTTGAGGCTTGTCAGAGACTGAGCCTGAAGCTGAGTTTTAAAGTCATCTTCGGTAGAACAATCGAATATTTTAAGAAGGGGTTCTTTGACTACATCAACCTCCACGCAACCGGTGCAGTCGCGAACACGGCAGTTGCGAATGAAAGGGCGACCGTCTTGAGTCAAAAGGAGATCTTCTTGCAGAGGCGGTTCTAACAAGCAACGATTGATCTGAAATGTAATCGGGCCACTCAAACCAGATGCATCTCGCAGTGCCGCAGCACATGTTGGATGAGCCTCGTTTTCCATCAAGTCTTCAAGCTTATCGCCAGGTGTGAACTTAGCAGTGAGCTTCTCTGTTTGTACGCTTTTAGCATCGAGGCTTGTCAGAGACTGAGCCTGATCACCAGTCACACATACGTGAGAGTTAGGCCAAACATTCAGCTTAACATTGCCTTTATCCTCCGTAGCATTGCAGCCAAGGATGCACACGCCTTGGCCACATGTCAATGACTTGAAAACAGCATACGATTCATTCCAAACGCTGACATCGATTTCTCCACCACTGCTATCTATGAACGTGGCTTCAGCTACCAGTTTCTGAGATCCACCAGCTACAACTTTTTTTTGGTCTGAAAGAGCAGTTATCTTACCACAGAAATCGAATGTTTTGTTTAAACGTTTGAATGCGCCAGGTGCTTTCAGGATCGATACGATTGTTTTGATGTCGAGGATCACCTTCAAACCTTTCGCAGGATATTGCAATTGAGCAATGTTCGTAGGAGGGACAGCTTTCAATTTCGTGGGCGCCGTTAGGAGCACTGTTGATTTCAAAGGGCATCCATTGTACTCCGCACGAGCTTTAGCATCAATCGCTGGAGTCATCATCTGCCATACAGAGTTCGCTGTGAATTTACTTGCCGCCTGCTGCGCTGCATTTCTGTTCCTGAATTCAAACGGAACTAACCCCATCATGTACTGCTCAGAGTGGTTGGATACAAGCACACACTGGAATTTTTGAGCCTTGATTTGTTCGCTCCGAGAAGTGAATGTGTACTCGATGATCTTCGGGTCAATGATGCGAACAAACCAAACTGCGAATTTGGCTGTACTTGCGTTTAGGTTTTTCAAAGTCTCGGTGTTCTTTGGAAGCGCTGCGTCTGACAGTGAGCTGGCAGAGCCTGGCTCTGCATTAGCTGCTCCAGTAGCATGACTCATATTCGGCTGCTTAGGGGATAACAGTGTAGCCTTCGGAGCCGAAATAAAAGAAAGCTGCAACGAAACATACATCTAATTATTAACGCCATGATATATCATCATGAGAGGTTTTGCCTCGCCCGCGCGCCCAAGCACGTAAATAGTATTTTGTATATGCCATACGCTATTTCAAAGCAAACAATAACAACAACAAAACACGTCACAATGTTAAAATGTATGACATGAGAGATAACGTTTAGTTGTACACGCTGGCAGAGCCTGGCATGTCAGAAGATCCATCAGAAATCACATAAACGTGTGGAATACTAACAACTAAAACCATCAAGACCAGCATGTAACGTTGAGCGGGCGTGAACCCCTGAGGGAACGACTAGCAAACAACATGCCATGAAAGGTAATAATGTCTTGTTGTATCAGGTGTGCTTACTAAGAGCGAACTCATCTACACTGCTGTTGCTGCTGCTGCCGCTGCTGTTGCCCCGTCTTCGCTAACTGCTGTTGCTGCTGCTGCTGCTGCTGCTGTTAAAACAAACGCACACATATGCTAACGCTTTTCTCAATTTCACGTGCGGGTGCATCAGTAGAAGTCACGCGCTCATCCGCCGATCCACAGAAAGAAGCAACAATGAGAAATGATTGCACTGCCAGAGACTGGTGCAATGGAACAGAGTCTGCAAAGCCTAATCCATACAATCTAGCAACTCCACAGGCTGAGGACTAAAAGATTTTGGCCCGCTGTCAACAGAAGCGGGACCGCTTGATTCAACCAAAGGCTGCGAGGTAGCAAAGTCTGTAGCGATGGAATCAACCGAAAGATTAGGACTAGCAGAGCTTGGTCCCTCAGCAGATTCAACCGTTCCCTCCCATCTCGAAAGGCACTTTCGATAATACGTTTCCACGTGATCAGGTAGGAGTTCTTTGCCAGCTTGATTCAACCAAAGAGAAGTCGCAGAGTCCATAGCAGAGCTTTGTTCTTCAATAGGTTCGACAGCTTCCTTCTGAACCACAGGCTGCGGACTAACTG
>JBEAPS010000251.1:0-5903 GCA_041164285.1 Pseudomonadota bacterium | reverse complement strand
GGCAATGCGATTGAATCCTCCACCGACTCGAGTCGCGAAAGCATTTTGGCGCGCGCCTGAGCCTGCTTTGCTTTTGTGGCTTTGGCGCCGAACCTCTCAATAAAGGTAGTGAGCTCAGCTTTCCTTCGAGCTATTGCCTCTAGTCGCTTTGCATCCTGCGACTCAAATAGCTCTTTCTGCTCTAAAAAAGCATCAAAATTCCCCGTGTAATTCTTGAGCTGCCCTCCAGACAAATGAAGAACTAGAGTGGCTAACCTATTGAGCAAGCCGCGATCATGAGACACAAAAAGAACGCAGCCTTTAAACTGTTTTAAAAATGTCTCAACCCAAATCAGGCTTGGAAGATCGAGATGATTTGTAGGCTCATCTAAAATGAGAAAATCAGGTTCATTCAAAAAGACCTTTGCAAGTTCGAGGCGCATCCGCCATCCACCCGAAAGTGCCTTGGGGCTCTGCTCAAATTGTGCCGCTGAAAAACCAAGGCCTGAGAGTATCCCCTTGGCTCGACTTTCAAGAGCATCACCACCTGCATCATCGTAGGCTGCCTGAGCAACCTCAAATAAGCGCAGCGCTTCGGCATCTCCTGTTTCTATGAGTTGTGCCTGTGCTTTATCCCGAAGTGCCGACAGTTTCTGAAGCCTTGAGTGCCCGGCACAACACTCGCTTACGACAGAACTCAGTGGCTCAGGATTAGGCTCCTGAGGAAGGTAACCTACATTGAAATCTCGCGGGCAGATAACTGTGCCATCATCTGCCTCTTCGAGTCCAGTTAGAATATTTAAGAGAGTCGTCTTGCCAGCTCCATTGGCACCCACCAGCGCAACACGCTCACTCTGAGGGAAGTGAAAATTTGCATCTTTTAGGATGACGCGCTCACCAAAAGACTTTCTCAATCCACTGATTCTGATCACCCACACCGCCCGCGTTTATCAATCCAATCTGCAAACACTTTGAAAGCCTCTGATCTGAACTGAGGAATCTCATTAAAAATCTCATGACCCGCACCCTCAATTTCCACTGCATTCAAACAGTTTTTGGGAAACAGCGGCAATAATGAACGTGTTTTCGCCGGATCAACCAACCGATCTGCTTGTGCGAAAGCAATTGTAACGTTTGTACGCAGCGAACTTATGGCTTGCTTGATCATGGCATCATCAACACTACTGAGAAACACATTCCCGAAACGAGCCGAGATACTAAACAGGTTAAGCTCATCGGCCATGTAAGCAGCATTGTTCTCAGGATTGTTCGACAAATTATCGGGTACGATGTCGATAGGAACCGGTGCAAGAGGTGCAACTTTTGGAAGAGCGGTTGCTGCTACTCTTTTCCACTGCGGAACCTGCTGCTGAATGCGATAGAGCGGAGAGCTCAAGAAGAGTGGTGGACAATTGTCTTGAAGGATTGAAGCAGCATAAGTGCATAAAAGCCCACCAAAACTATGGCCTAACAGACCGAAAAACAAATCTTTCTTTTGCTTGATACCTAGAATTGAGCGGCTGTGATTCACTACGAATAAAACATCAAGGACCAGAGCGTGCAGATTTTCAACGTCACCACGGCGTGGCCCAGACTTGCCGTGTCCCCGAATATCAAAGCATGCAAATAGCATATTGTGTTGACAAGCTTGCTCAGCCAATTCCGCATAGCGGCCGCTGTGTTCTCCAAACCCGTGAACTGCAAGTATCAGCCCCTCGACTTTTGACTCTCCGTCGGCAATTCCAGCAGGAGCGAAGCATCGGAAAAAAAGTTCTGTTCCATCAAAACTCTTGAGATATTCAGTACGTTCAATAGCCATTTATAGAACACCTCTCTGTAAGACAAAAATTTTCCGCGCTTGAGTTTGGCGAAGTGCGGAAAGGAATACCAGCCCGCTTTCCAGAATTCCAACGTACGATGAGCAAGAAGTGTCTCCAGCAACATATAGGAGGAATCCCATGCTCCGTAGCCTACAAACTTCGGCAACAGGTATGGAAGCTCAGCAACAGCTGATCGACACACTGTCAAACAACATAGCCAACGTCAATACGAATGGCTTTAAACGTGGACGAGTTCATTTTAATGACCTTCTCTATCAAAATCTCCGCGCGCCGGGCTTGAGTTCTACCAATGGCACAGTCGCTCCTACGGGTGTCCAGATTGGTAACGGAGTCAGGTTAGCTTCAATCGAAAAGTCGTTTGAAGAAGGTAGCGTGAAGATCACTAAAAATGACACAGACCTGATGATCAAAGGACGTGGCTTTTTTAGGGTACAGATGCCTGACGGAACGCTGTCATACACTCGTGATGGTGCTTTCAAGCGCTCTCCGGAGTGGCGTGTTGTTACGAGCGAAGGTCTACCACTTGTACCAGAAATTGTTGTTCCACCGAATGCCCTCCGAATTCAAATTGGCCTCGACGGTGTTGTCTCCGCAACGATACAAGGTGAACAGGAGCCGCGAAATATCGGTCAAATTCAGATAGCAAACTTCATAAATCCTGCTGGCCTGAATTCAATCGGAAGAAATCTTTACACTTCAAGTCCAGCGTCTGGCGACCCTATTGTCTCCACGCCAGGTGAAAACGGCACCGGCGCGTTGGGGCAAGGAGAGCTTGAGTCGAGCAACGTCAATATCGTCGAAGAAATGGTAACGATGATAACGGGACAAAGAGCATACGAACTCAACAGCAAGGTAATCAAGACCGGAGATGAGATGCTCGCTGCTACCAACCAAATGAGATAATAATATGCTTGCATTTGAACTGCCACCAAGTGAGATCATTGCTTTGGAGTATGTCGGCCTCTCCCGTCAGGGCGATCTCGCCGAGTTACAAAAGGATTTTCTTCGTCAGGCTTTGGCTGCAATTGCACCAAGCTCGGACTTCATTGACTCGGGAGATGAGAGCGAATCATCCAAAGCTTTTGGTGTCTATGTTCGTTGTCTACAATGTGCCATGCAGCCAGGAAACTCTCCTCTCGCGATTTCTTCCGTCGAGCCTGCGCGAGGGGCACACGTTGGCTCAGCTTCGCGCTTTATGCTCAGATTTACGACTCAAAAAGGATCACAACAACTCTGGAACATTGAGGTAGGGCAGAGAAAAATCTCTTGGTATGCAACATTGATAAAAAATAGCCTGACCGATTCGACACGTGTCAGTGCGAAAAACTTCGAGGTCAAGAGTTGCTTTAGAGACCTCAATTGCCCAAGAGTTTCTCTTTTTGATTCTTCAGCAGAAAGCCTTAAAGATACAGAAAAGCACTTTGGAAAGCGCATCAATATTGCTGCTTCCGAAAAGTTTAGAATCAGCAAGGGTGACATATTTGCTGATAATATCATTTATCAAGCTGATGTTCGGTCTCAGTCATATATAAGGGCAAAGTACCTTTCGAAGGAATCGACTCTTTCAATTCGGATGAGTGTCAAGGCTCTGCGAAACGGAAGCTACGGGGACATCATCCCGGTAGAAATGCGATCAACCACCGGTTCTACGCGCTCTACGCGACAAATCGACGCGCGTATCACAGGAGAAGGTGAGGTGGAAATTGTCAGATAAGTTGCCTGAAAGAGCGCAGATACATTGGGATGCTGTCATAGAATGGTATTTACTCTCAGTTGATACTTCATTCAATCGAATGCAAACAAAGCTATCGACGATTTCAAAATTGATCGCGACTTATTTAGAAAAGACTGAAAACTCTTCGAAGCTTCTCAAGCTCACCCTCAGCGGAATCGTGATTACTTTTACGGTTCTTTTGTTTAGCTGCCAAAGTCTTCCTCAGTCGCCTAACTTCAATCGACCTATTCCTCAAGCTTTTCCATCTGAAGTGAGTGATAAGGGAGCGGACCGGCTCTTTTTGCAAAGAAGCGAGGTACAGATCAGAAACCGAGAACAAGGTTCGTCGACAGGATCTATTTGGGCCGACGCCCAAGACCCTCGCACGCTTACTTCAGATGCAGCTCCCAGCAAAGAAGGTCAAACAATCACTGTTGTTATTCCGGATGAACTTCAATTCAGCCCACAGAGCGTGACAAGCGTAGAGAAAAAGTCTGACGCCAAAGATGACAAAAAACAATCGTCGAAAAATGAGAATGGAATTCAGCTAAGTGATCCAGATTTTGCCAGCCCAAGTTTACAGCTATCACAGGCTCCCATGAAGGAGTTCAAAATGCAGATAGTTGGATTTGAGCCCGGGGGCGATGTCTATCTCCGTGGAACACGACGATTCTCGGGTGCAACGGGCGATGAGACAACTGCAATGGTCTTGGCCAAAGTGCCGCGCCGTTATCTCAACGGATACTCAATTGACGCTCGTGACCTTACCGATGTTGCTGTCAACGAGAACATTGCAGGTAAGCTTCGAGAATACAGCGCTCCCGGATGGGATGAAATGGTCTCAAGGCGACTGGCCGGATTTTCACCTGATTTAAAATCTGAAATGGGTGCACTCGATGGCCTTCGAGATGAAATAAAAATTGCACAAAAGGCACTTCGCGAGCAGGCGCAGGCAAATGAACTCGAGCGAGAGCGACTCCGCAAAGAGCGCGAACGGCTTGAATCTCAGGGTACCCAGGCGAGAGCGCCTGAAACACAGGCTAATCCAACACCAGCAAATACAGATAACGCTGCGACAGCTCCAGAAAGTGACAAAAAATGAGTCGAAATTTTCTAATCACTCTAGTGAAACAAACAATCGTATCGACCTCGTTCATTTTGACGTGCCCAGTAGTCGCACAGACAGCACAAGAGATTTCAGTCAACGAAGTCTCAATTAAGGAAAAGAAGATTGAACAAGATGAGCATTCTACTGTGCGCCTGAAAGATTTAGTCCGGTTCAGGGGCGTAAGAACTAACCCATTGGTTGGTCTTGGCTTGGTAGTCGGGCTCTCTGGGACGGGAGATAGTAAGCAGAATCTTGCAACAAACAAAGCAGCGGCTCAATTGCTTTCGAGACTGGGCGCGCAGGTGAATGCTAATGAGGTAGTCACCCGCAACATTGCTGCTGTTATTGTGACGACTGAATTACCGCCGTTCGCGCGTATCGGCGATAAATTAGACATCAGAGTTTCTGCTGTTGGAGACAGTGCTAGTCTTGCGGGTGGCACGCTTCTTCTCACACCACTGAGCGCTGCAGATGGACTGGTTTACGCGGTTGCACAAGGACCTTTAAGCCTAGGAACTGCAATGACCGGAGCACAAGGTGGAGGCGGAGCAAATAATAGAAGCACAGCTCCACAAACGATAGCTATTAGCCAGAATGCTTCAGTTGAAAGAGAGTTCAAGAGTTCTTTCGTTCACAACGGACACGTAGAACTATCTCTAAACTCAGCTGACTTCACTACTGCCCACAGAATTTCTCATGCAATCAATTCGAAATTCAATGAATTCATTGCAAGTCCTCTCAATAGTGGACTGGTTAAAGTTAGGCTACCCCAGCAATCAATTGACTCACCCAGCTTCACCCCGGTGGATTTCATGGCAGTCCTTGAACAAATTCGCGTAGAGCCTGACAGTAAAGCTCTCGTAGTCATTAACGAACGAACGGGAACGATCATCAGTGGTTCTAACGTTACAGTGATGCCTGTAGCAATCAGTCATGGAAACCTTGAAATTATCGTTAACGAGCAATCAAAGTTTGTAAATAAAATTCCAAATACAACCACAGTTGGCGATTTAGTTCGGGCTCTTAACGAGTTAGGGGCAGGACCGAAAGACCTAGTTTCTATACTTCAAGCACTGGATGCCGCGCACGCGCTCCAGGCTCAACTTCACTTGATGTGAGAGCAATAATGACAGTTGTTAAGAACAGTCTGGGCGTGGCCGCACCCTTCGTTCAAAATGATAGGCCTCTCACACAAGCAACAGAGCCATCTGAAGCAGTTTCTAAAAAACGCGCAGAAGCTGAAAAGGTCGCGCAAGACTTT
>JBEAPS010000250.1:0-2530 GCA_041164285.1 Pseudomonadota bacterium | reverse complement strand
CAAACTGGTCATGGAGGTTGACACCCTGAATGAAGAAAATCAGATACAAAAAAACTACCTTCCCAGCCTCAGTCTCGCACTTGCAGCAAAGTTTCTAGACCGAAAAATCGTCATCATTCCCGGCACCTTAAAGAATGAAATCATACTTACAAAAGAAAATAAAAATCTAATTTCAATACCCACCACTGACGATGATTACAAAGTTCTAATCAACCACTACGGAAATCACTTCGATGACAATGAGACTGAAACTCCCCCCAAAATATCGCTTGCCGATGCTGCAGAAAACAACCTTCCAAAGAATATTCCTCCTATTCTTATTATGGGTTCGACAACACTTGGAATTGACGACATTCGCCCTTCCCCAATCAACCCAGTAGCGAATGGAGTGGAACATCATGTCGCTGCCACGGAGAACATTATACAGCGCGACTTCCTCCATCGAGGCAGCAACATATTTATAATTGAAATATTCTTTTTAATCGTATCTGGGCTTCTTCTTTGCATTCTATTGACGAAGGCAAATGCGTTGATTGCAGTGACTCTGCTATTAACTCTACATATCCTTATTGAGTCTATTTATAGCTTTTACGTTCTCCCACAGGGGTATGTTATTCATTTAGGTGTGTTTCATATACAAAATGCTTTGATTTTTTCTGGAATGATAATATTTAAGTACTTTGTCGAGGAAAAAGAAAAAAGACGGGTAAAAAATGCTTTTCAGCACTACCTCAACCCAGAGGTCATCAATCAAGTCATGTCGGCACCTGACAAACTAAAACTTGGAGGTGACAAAAAAAATTTGACAGTATTTTTCTCGGACGTTCGTGGATTCACATCTATCAGTGAAATCATGTCACCCGAAGCACTGACAAAGCTTCTCAATGAGTACTTCACTCCAATGACAAACATTGTTCTGGAATCGAAGGGCTTATTGGATAAATATATCGGTGATGCTTTGATGGCTGTTTGGGGAGCACCGGTCTATGTTGCAGATCATGCTGACCGTGCGCTCGCATCTGCTCTTAAAATGCTCGATGAGCTCGATGTCCTGCGCGAAAAGTGGAAACGAGAAAACATGCCTCCAATTGATATTGGATGTGGTATTAATACAGGACCAATGGTTGTCGGCAACATGGGTTCTCAAATGCGCTTCGACTACACTGTTCTTGGTGACTCAGTGAATCTTGGCGCTAGACTTGAGGGAATTACAAAAGAATATGGTGTTCGTATTATATGTTCAGAGTTCACAAAACAGAGCCTAATTGCACCAGAGAAATTTATGCTGCGCGAACTAGATTTGATACGAGTAAAAGGTAAATCAGAGCCAGTTACAATTTTTGAAGTGATGCGGAACCAAGAGAGTAACAAGAAAAAACTTGAAGCCATAAAAGAAATGTTTGAGTTAGGACTCAGTTTCTACCGGAAGCAGGAATTTGATAAGGCTATAAACGAGATGATTCGAATACTTCAAGTCGACCCTCAAGATGGCCCTGCGAGCGTGTTTTTAGAGAGATGCGGACATTTCACGAAGCACCCGCCGGCTCAAGACTGGAACGGCATCTGGACGATGCAGACAAAGTAGCTTACTCGTCTTTATTCTTGTTCTGTTCTACCAGTGTTTTCTGTAATTGCTGCAAAAATTCTGCATCATAGTCAGCAGCTATTACCGAATCGTCGACGCTTTCACCCGCCGCTAAAAACTGGACTGCCAGTTGAAGAAATCTGCGGTCGGTTCCTTCGACTAATGCTCGGGCTGCAATTGGAAATATCTCCCAGCTCAGCGAGAGAATTCTGGAGTCCGGAAGGGCCACTGAGTTGACCTTCAAGGATTCAGGAACTTCAATCAGAGTGGCTTTTCGACCCATTTCACCCACTGTGTGATCGAACTTCGAGTGCCGCTTGAAGCCAAAGTTTTGCGAGAACTCTTCAACTCCCATTGCTTGTGGAAGTTCGAGCTCTAAACTCTCTCCCCATCGCCCAAAAACAATGCCTGGAGAACCTTCAGGAGACTGAGAAGGCACTCTTGAAAAAAAGATAACTCTGGTTTTCATGAGTTCGCCTTCAAAAGTTGCGCTGCATATTGGGGTGCGTCTGTAGCAACTCCATGAAATGCATGCTCGGAGAGCCAATTGTTATCTGCAAACTTGCTCATATAATTTCTGATGCCATCGGGTAGCAGCACAACCATTTTCGAGCCCCTACGAAGTGTAGGGATAATCTTTGCCGCAGCCATCAAAGCAGCGCCGCAGCTTCCACCACAAAGAAAACCTTCTTCGCGCATCGCACGGCGAGCCCAAGTGAAGCTTTCATGGTCGTTGGTCTTCACCCAAACATCGACAAGTGAGCGGTCAAGAACTTCTGGAATGAAGTCGTAACCAATTCCCTCAACGTGATAGTTTCCAATTTTGTCATCGCCAGCAAGAATGGAACCTTCAGGGTCTGCCCCGATAATTTGTACATCTGGACGTAAAGCTTTTAGTTTTCTTGCAACGCCAGTGATAGTTCCGCCAGTTCCAGCACTCATAAC
>JBEAPS010000249.1:0-3298 GCA_041164285.1 Pseudomonadota bacterium | reverse complement strand
CCCACGTGAGTTTAAAATTGGTCAAAAAACCTTCATGAACCCAGCCTGGTAGACCAAGCTCTTGACCTTTACGGGTCGTGTAGAAAGCTGCATTTAATACATAATCGAGAACGTCCTCTGTACCGCGATAAACAACCAACACGTGCTTTTCAAACTCAAACAGAACTGCGTGCAACCCCCAGCGCGGCAATTCAAATTCCCGCACCTTCAGAGGAGCTTTAGGGAGCCTGTCCCAGGCAGCATTTCTCAGTCCGGAAGTCAATTGAATCTGTCGCGCGAACCACGCTGCTGATTCAATATTTCTGACTGAGAAGTTTCTAGCACTGGGCTCCATGAATTCCTCGTTGGGAGCGTCAACGGAACACGGCGGGGGACCACGCTTCACAAAACTTGAAACAGGTGTACGATCCGCAGACGCTCTCGCGACGTGCACAGACAAAGAAGCCACAAAAAACAATGACAAAATTGAGTTCAGTAAAATGGCCATGTCCAATCCCTCAAAACAGTCGGAATTGGAATTGTGTCAAATGAGTACTAATTTCACAAGTCACCTACACATCAATTTAAGCCGCGGATTCATCATCTGTAATTGAAGCGCGAATCATTTCACCTATTCCAGCCTCAACAAAGATACGGAACAAATCTGCATCGAGCTTTTTCTCACGAACTTCATCTTCGATAATGCTTAGAGCTCGTTCATGAGGAAGCGCGAGCTTATAAGGTCTATCCACTGCAACTAGCGCGTCGTACACATCAGCGATGGCCATAATCTTGGCCTGAATCGGAATTTCATCAGCAACGAGTTTACGTGGATACCCAGTTCCATCGAGTCGCTCGTGGTGAGCGTGAACAATTTCTGGAACATTTGCGAGCTCTTGAGTCCACGGAATGCTAATCAGAAATTTAAATGAATGCTCAACATGGCTCTCAATCTCAAGCCTCTCTTCATTGGAAAGTGAGCCACGCTTGATTGTCAGTTTCTCTAACTCATCTGGCAGAAGCAAAACTGACTTCTTTCCTTTAATTGATGCACTGAATTCAGCAATCTCTCGAATGCGTCTTGAATCCTCATTACTCACAATTGAAGGTTCGTTGGCCTCAATGATTCTTTCCCAATATTTTTTTAATTTTCGTGAAGTTTGCTGAACATCTCTCTGAATTCGATCGATATCTTCTCTACTTGGAGGTTGACCTCGCTTCATTAAGGTCTCAAGATAGTCCTCAAGACGCTGAAGGTTAATTTGTTTTTCTAAGTTATGAAAACGCTCCTGAATAGTCATCAGTTCATGATGATAAAGCTTTCTTTCTTTGCGCAGAATGTTTTCTCGAACTCCGATCTTTCCGAAGTCATGTAAGAGAGCCGCGTATTTTAATTCGTACAACTGACTTTCGTTGAATGAAACCGATCCGTAAAGCCCTTCTGAGGTTGAATTCACCGCTTGAGCTAACCCAACAGTGAGCACTGCAACTCGTTCGCTGTGTCCTTTAGTCGAAGGGTCTCTTGACTCAATAGCAACAACACTGGCTTCAACAAAGCTTTCAAACACCCGCTTTAGATTTTGGATGAGACGCGAGTGATCCAGCGATACTCCTACTTGACCTGCGAGGGCCTCAAGCAAATCCAGATCATGTTCTTGGAAAGGAGCGACAATTGTTTCAATGTCTTCACGGGAATCTAAAAAAACTCCCTTTGTTCGCTTCTTATTCACAAGTAAAATAAGACCCAGAACCTCGCCCGAAGGTGCAGGTATTGGAAAGAGACAGTAACTTAAAACCTGATAGTTACGTGAGTCATATTCAAACTGAATTTGCGGCAAATTGGCTGGATAAGTGCTCGTGCAGTTGAGACCACCAGGCCTCGTCCCTTCCCATTCACTCGCCCAGACAATCCCTGAGGAATTGTTGACTGCATAAGAGATGGCGGCATTTTGACTCGGATCGAGCGTGTCGCTATTGAGCTTTAAATTCTGACTCTTGCAAATTCTAAACTTCTGAAAAAAACGATTACCGGCGGCTCGCAACAATCTGGGCTCAGCAACACCCTCCCTGGGATTTGCACCCAAGTTTTCCCTCAACAACAGAAATCCCGCATCAGAAGATGAGAGATCAAGAGCCTTTTCTAGAACGAGACGCAAAGTGCTGTCTACGTTCGAGTGACCAGTGATGGCGGCGCTGATCTCATTTATTGCACGTGCCTCACCGTCACGCAGCGACAGCTGTCTAGCCAAACTGTCCTGATTTGCGAAAAGCAACAAACTTTGAGCCGCTCGGTGTAATTGAGCCATCAGTGAGTTGAAGGGACAAGGATAGGAAATAACTGCACATAGCCACGGCTCGGACTCGCTCAGTCTCAATTTCTTGCGGCTCCTCACAGTCAGCTGTCCCTGATCTTCAACTATCGCAAAACCAACTCTTCCATGATTCACCGAGCTCTGTGCGTATGCCTCAATTTCAGTTTTGAGCATTTTGTATTGTTCGATATTCAGGACAAAGAGCTGAGACTGCCCTTCAGCTGGTAAAGGTTGCGCTTCGAGAACAGAATGCACTTCTTGCAACGCACCTTCGCGCAAGGTGACGGTCATGCCAGAGTTTCGCCTTTGCCCAACAGGAGCAGCGACTGGCTTATAGACCCAAACTATATCAACCTGTTCGAACAAAATTAAACTCCCACGAACTCATTTCAAGTGGGTTTCGGCTGGTTTAAGGACAACCTGTAGAGCGATACGAGCAAAAATTTGACTGCGAATAGCGTCAAATTAGCAAAGATATTCAAATTCATACAATTCCATCAACTTCTTGAAGTGATCGTAATTTATTCTTGGAAAAGTGAGAAACAAAGTGCTAGCCAAAAATAATACGGCACACTTTCTGCCGGCAGTATCGAGAGCAGGGCTTTATGTCTAATGAATTATTGGCATTTTTATTAGGGTTTCTTTTAGGAATTCCCGTACTTGCTATATTCATTTCAAAATACCGAATCCTTCAAAGCACCGAAACTAATTTGCTCCTTTCCCCAGTGAACAAGAAAAGAAAGAACTACTCATACATCGCAAATATCCCCTCAGCGGCTTTTGTTGCCAATAAAAACGGAGACATCATTGAGACAAACAGCGTTTTTCAGAGACTCTTTCCAAACGTAACAGACGTTAGATTCGGGGAGACAGACCTTAAGGGACCATACAAATGGATTCATCCAAAGGATTTTGACAACCTCGTAGATTTTGCGCGTGCAGCAAGAAACTTGAGATTTGGATGTCTTGAGACGACGTTTAGGGTGCTGCAAAACTCCGACCAGTGG
>JBEAPS010000248.1:0-4860 GCA_041164285.1 Pseudomonadota bacterium | reverse complement strand
ACTTCGAAGCGAGTGGCCCGTCAGGTCAACCGACCCTGCCAAACCTTTCATCTCAAAAGAGTCTGCTTCAAGAAATGATCAACCCCGTCGATTTCCTCAAGCTACATTCGAATTTTCTTATTAAAGAAGACGTCCCAGGACAAACAGCTCTTCCGGAAGCGACAGACGATACAACTCCCCGTGCATTCATGACTGCTCCTATGCAGAACATTATTGGCCTCAATACTTTATTTGATAACGCCGGAGAGTTCGAAACCAATTTACCTATAGAAATTCTGTCGTGGAGCGGGAGCGGACCACAGGGCAACGGAGTCGGCAAATTTCTGAAGCTATTTGTGACGAAAGGCAAGTTGGACGTATTCTTTGAGAGTATCACAAATTCCTTCTCCCCTCCCCCGGGCCTCGCAACTCCTCCTGCAAATACAATTGTCATTGCAGATGAAAACTCAGATCCGGGACAGCCTCTCCCCACCAAGGTTTATCTGCAAAAGGGCGACAGTGGCTCCATATTTACGCTTGATTCTGTGCCCATGTTTGCGCTTTCCATGGTGAACGGAGAACCAACTTCAGGAGGCGCACAGCTTGCTGCGCGCTCACAGGAATTTGAGGACACAGACGATGTCATTCCGGTGGGGCCGGGAGATGCGGGCGGCGGCGGCGGCGGCGACCCATCGGTCGTGGCCAACACCTGTAAATAACTAATTTTTCTCAATTTCAGCTTATTCACAACAGGCTTTCTGCCGACAATCACCGCGTTCAGTTGGAGCGAAGGTGGTTGAACATGCAGAAATGGATGAGTGGACTGAGCCTGATTTTAACCAGCGTTTGTGCAAACCAAAGCTGCATGCCCAAGAAGACAACTGAAGCAGACACGGCATATGCGGTGGGAAGCTGGTGGTCCGACTCAAAAAGCAATTTGCTGACGGCCGTGAAAGCAAACCAACCACTGACGGTGTGTTTCAGTTCCAATGGCAGTGTTGAGCCTGCAGCTCTGAGTCGTGACATGCAGCACTTTTATGGCCTCACTCAAACGGCACTCAGATCGTGGATGAGTGCATTGAGTATTTCGCCACGAGTGACTCAGGCAAGTCAGCCCTGCAAAAACGACTTATCGCTCGGATTTTTGCACATCACATTGCATTATGATGTGAACTATTTTCAGCAACGGCTCGCACAAACAACAAGCCCCACACTGGGTGTGTTCTTGGTTGGCGATGGTCAGCTGCACCTCAATGCACCTGCAGTGTTGAATCCCGCCCGCGATCCGACCAAGGGCTACAAAACAATCTTACATGAGCTCGGTCACGGGCTTGGATTGAACCACAGCGATGTTCCCAACGCTGTCATGCAAGCGTATCTCAACAGAGCAGCCAACCAGCTCACTCAAGACGACTTCAACGGTATCCGCGACGTATGGCAACGCTTGGGTCAAGTGCCCCCTCCGGAGCCTCAACCTCAACAAACGCCAAGCACTCCACAGGAGTCTGCCGCTGCAAGACCAAACGCCCCAGAGGGGCCGGAAACAGCAACAAGCATTTTTGCCAACCCCCGACTCCAGCTACGTGCGCGCTATGACACATGGCTGAAGGCTACAACCGCCCAATCCTACGAACTGGGCGATAAGCAAAAGTGTTTCCTGAAGCTGAATGATTCAGTTTTTGTTGAGCGGCTCTCGGGAAAAGAGCTTGTCTCTGGCCATCTACAGGTTCGACTCCTGAAGCCTGTTGCCGGTTGTGCATTTGGCTCTGAAGGTACAGTTGCCTATCTTTACAACCAACACATCGACTGACTGAGTCGGTGGGGACATCAGCTGATTTGGGAAAATTCCCGAATTTTATTTTCGATTGTCGCCATTGCCAGCTCTTGTTTGCGGGAGTAAAAGCGCGCGGTTCACTCACGCGAGCGGCCACACCCATATGCTTTATCAGCCCATTCTTGCACTCATTGCAGTTCAGTTTTTATTCGGTGGCTTGCCGGTCGCCTCAAAGTTCGTATTGCCCTATGCCCACCCCATGACAGTTGTCGTGACACGCAGTCTTTTTGCATCACTGTTTTTTCTTGCTCTCATGGCACTCAGCCAATTTATGAGCAAAAAACAATTTCCAACGTTATCTGCGAACTCTGAAGCTCCACGCTCCGTGCAAGTAGCTCTTACTGCAAAAAACCATCTCACCCTCGCGATGCTTGCTTTTTTTGGCGTGACGTTCAATCAGTCGGCTCTCTTTGTTGCCCTCCCAAAAACTTCAGCATCCATCACGTCTATCATCTCGCCGTCCATTGCTCTTTTCACATTGATTTTTTCACTCTTTCTTGGACGCGAAAAGTTCGAAAAATCAACGCTCCTTATTATCCTTCTGGGGGCTGCGGGAGTTTTCGTCGTAGTCAACCCATTTCAAGCCCATAATGTTGCAAACCCCTACGGAGGAGAAACGTGGGCAAATATGCTCAACGTTGCGAGTGCTGCGAGCTATGCCTTTTATCTTGCACTCGCAGGTCCACTTCCTGCGCAGATCGGTACAATACGCTTCAGTCTCATGTTCTTTTTTTATGGATTTTTACTGAATCTGGTTGTGCTCGGCGGCTATGTCATTGCCATCGAAAATCAATGGCTACCTGCACCGACCACGGCTCTGCTACCCAGCACCTTCATGGCACTCCCCACAAGTTTTTGGAACGGGCTTGCCTTCCTTCTACTCGGTGCCACTGCTCTCACATATTTTTTAAATATGTGGGCTATTCAAAGAGTGCGGCCCAGTTACGTTGGAGGTTTTGTGTGCCTCCAAACAGTCATCGGCCTTTATCTGTCAAAGCAAATTCTGCACGAAGAACTAAGCCCGCGCATGATCACTGGCTCACTCATGATTCTATCAGCCATCGTTCTACTGACGTTTTTTTATATCAAGAGAAGCAGAAACAAGCTTGCAACTTAACAGAACTGAATTTCACAAGCGGAAGAAAACCTGCTGCCTCGACCTTCAATTTTGTTTAGAGAAAGAAGAAAAAGAAAAATATTTTGATAAGACAAATGAAAAGATTCAATGATATTGTGGAACAAGATCATTGCGCCATTGAAAGAAAGACAAATCCAATGCTCAGGATTGATCCTGCCGGCCATTTCATTGAGAAATTCGTCAGTTCAAAAAAATTTAGGTGATCGACGGTAGCGGCAACTTGGCAATAACTATGGCCAGCTTGAGAGTCTAAAAATCTAAGATCTCATTTTTAGCGCACCGCGCGTCATCAATCGCATCCTTCACCTGGTCTAACGGTGCATCCAACTGCGCAGATGAACATTTCAACCAACCACGCATGAGTCTGACGTCAGTCAAAACTGCATTTTCGACATCGCTGCACTTCAAACTCGGACCACGATTTTGAGCAATCCAGACATTCGAAACGATTCCTACCAGAAGACCACCGCTGACAGAGGGAGCGCCTTCATCACCCCAGCAGGGCAGACCGTCGCCCTTTAAAAATCCGATAATCCCGTAACCGTTTCCAGCTGAGGCTGACTTCCATCCGGCAGCACTCCGGATGTTTCTGGGCAAGCCATTTATCTTATCATTTTCATCCCGCCCGAACCCGGTCAACTTGAGAGGCTCCTGCAAATTCTGCTCAGGCCGCGCAATGGTTATACCTGAAGTGGTCATCGGTTTTTCAACCAGTAACAGAGCAATGTCGGAACCTAGCACGGAACTGCTGTTGGGAAGCTGCGAAGCCACTTTCTCATAGGGGTGGCGAATCGCCTTGACGACTTTATGAGTGACAGGGCGTGGACCGGAAAATGAAATAACTTCGACAGACTTGCTCTCGTAAAATCGGCCGAGGCACTTGCTGGCGGTGATGACGTGTCGCGGCCCAATAGCTGTTCCGGTGCATCCAAATTGATTGTCTAAAACCATGACACTGTATTGAAGTTCGATGGCACCCATGTTGAGCTGAGTTCCATAGGTCATTTGAACTGGACTTTCCATGGAAACAAAACCGCAAGAATAAATACTTGTTAATGCAAAAAAAACACTCCCTATTCCAACAAGTCTCTTCAATGTGCTCACAACACGATCCCCCTTAGCGCGAATGGAGCAAATTTAATGCCAATCTGCAAAACGCAGGGGGAAGCACAGAACGACACTGTGGCAATTGAGGACGAATAGGTCTCGGTCTGAACAGACGAAGGCAACGGCTCATCGATGACAAATTCCACCTGCCTCAACCTCGGTCAGATAGAGTGAGCAGATCAAGCGGATTTGTTTTTTTTCAGATGAGGAGAAGCTGGCTGTCTTTAGTCGGGCCAACCGTAGTCCACATCTGCTCCTGTCGAATCACGACTGCTGTCGAGAAGTGACTGGGAAGGGCCTGGTGCAATGGGAGGCGCGCGCACGTGGAGTCCCAAGGCGCGCAGAGTGGTTGCGTTGATGGGCAGGTAAAACACCACATCTACAAGCTTCATGCGTCCAACGCATTTGTCACACTTGAGAACATCGATTTTGAATTTGCGTTTGAAAAGATGTGCCCAGCGGATGCGTTCTCTTTTGCGCGGTTTCTGTTTTTTATCTGAAGTACCTGCAGATGGTGGCCCTGAATCTTGCCCATCGGCCCCATGTTCGGTGTCGATGAGTGGAGTTGGCTTGTCTGGTAAATATCTTCGATGCGGCGAGCGATTCGCAAGCACTCCGTAGTAACGCGTGGTGTGGAACTTGGGTGCAGGAATCAGAGCGACAAGGCGTTCGAGGAATTCGCTGGGTGTAAACAGAAGTGAGTGCGGGAGAGTAGACCCAGGGAGTTTCACCCCGAGCCCCTCGCAAAACGGAGCGGGAACCTCTCGATTCACTCCGCTTCCATTGCTCATATTTTGCATGT
>JBEAPS010000247.1:0-3667 GCA_041164285.1 Pseudomonadota bacterium | reverse complement strand
CCTGATTTGGTATGCGTTTTCACTGATTCTTGTCGGCGTACACCTGTTTCACGGGGTTGCATCCAGCTTTCAAACTCTTGGAATCAACCATCCAAAATTCAACAGTGCGATCAAAACCTTTGGCTGGGCTTACTCAGTCGTCGTAGCTCTTGGCTTTCTCGCTGTTCCATTTTTTGTATTTTTCGCGAGGGGATAACTGAATGAACTTAGACTCTAAGATTCCAAATGGGCCAATTTCCGAGAAGTGGACTCAGCATCAGTTTGATTCCAAGCTTGTGAACCCTGCCAACAGAAGAAAATTCAACGTGATCGTGGTGGGAACAGGTCTTGCCGGTGCATCAGCCTCTGCTTCGCTAGCAGAACTGGGTTACAACGTTAAAACTCTGTGCATTCATGATTCACCACGCCGCGCTCACTCAATTGCCGCACAGGGCGGAATCAATGCTGCAAAGAACTATCAAAATGATGGCGACTCGATTTACCGGCTTTTTTACGACACCATTAAAGGTGGTGACTTTCGTGCCCGCGAGGCCAATGTTTATCGCCTTGCTCAAAACTCAGTAAAGATCATCGACCATTGTGTCGCATTAGGAGTTCCTTTTGCTCGAGAGTACGGAGGACTGCTGGCAAACAGAAGCTTTGGCGGCGCTCAGGTTTCGCGTACTTTTTATGCGAGAGGCCAAACGGGTCAACAGTTATTGCTTGGTGCTTACTCTGCGATGATGAGACAGGTTGATGCCAAGAAAGTTGAGCTACTCAATTATCGAGAAATGCTTGATCTAGTGACCATCGATGGCAAGGCTCGTGGTGTGATCTGCCGCAATATTCTGACCGGTGAAATTGAATCTCACGCAGCAGATGCAGTTATTTTGGCAACCGGAGGTTACGGAAACGTATTTTTTCTCTCGACCAATGCAAAATGGTCGAACGCCACTGCGGCATGGAGAGCTCACAAACGCGGTGCCGCATTCGCAAACCCATGTTTCACTCAAATTCACCCGACCTGCATTCCTGTCTCAGGAAGCTATCAAAGCAAATTAACGCTTATGTCAGAGTCATTGAGAAACGACGGCCGTGTTTGGGTTCCTAAAAATGGAAACGACACACGAGCGCCCGATCAGATTCCCGAAGAAGATCGCGACTATTACCTTGAACGAGTTTATCCGAGTTTTGGCAATTTAGCGCCACGCGACATCGCATCTCGACAAGCCAAGTTCGTATGCGATGAAGGACGTGGTGTAGGTTCAACCAAACTCTCAGTTTACCTTGACTTCGCCGCCGCCATAAAACGTGATGGACAACAGGTCATTGAAGGCAAGTATGGCAACCTGTTTCAAATGTATGAGAAAATTACAGGAGACAATCCCTACAAAACTCCCATGAGAATATACCCTGCCGTGCACTATACGATGGGTGGACTTTGGGTAGACTACAACCTTCAGTCAACCATTCCTGGCCTGCACGTTCTAGGTGAAGCTAACTTTTCGGATCACGGTGCTAACCGCCTCGGTGCATCAGCTCTCATGCAGGGGCTCGCTGACGGCTACTTCGTGATTCCAACCACGCTGGCTCATTATTTAGGGTCAACCCAGCTAACCAAAGTTGACGTCAATCACGATGCCTTCAAGACTGCTAAGGCCGAAGTAGAGGCTTCGATCGGCCGCCTGATGAACATCAAGGGAAGTAAAACGGCTGATGAAATGCATCGTAAGCTTGGTAAGCTCATGTGGGACAATTGCGGCATGGAGCGAAGCGAAGATAGCCTTAACAAACTTTTGGGCGAGTTGCCTAAGTTGAAAGAAGAGTTTTGGAATGACCTACGTATTCCCGGCGACTCAAGAAACATTAATCAGGAACTTGAGAAGGCTGCTCGTGTTGGTGACTTCATTGAGCTGGGTGAACTCATGGCACGCGATGCTCTTGAACGACGAGAGTCATGCGGAGGCCATTTCCGCAACGAGTACCAAACTCCTGACAATGAAGCCCAGCGTGACGATGAAAACTTCTGTCATGTCGCAGTATGGGAGCATAAAGGCGAAGGAAAAGCCGCCCAGCGGCACGTAGAGCCTTTAGCATTTGATAATGTCAAGCTTGCAACACGCAGCTATAAGTGAGTGAGGAGTATCTCTCATGGCAGGTAACAGCACGAAAACTATGCGTATCAATTTGAAAGTTTGGCGACAAAAAGATCGCGACTCTCAGGGGCAACTTGTCGACTATGCCCTCGACTCAGTCAGCCCTGACATGTCATTTCTAGAAATGATTGATGTGCTCAATGAAAAACTAGTTACGAAGGGCGAGGAGTCGATTGCGTTTGCACACGACTGTCGTGAAGGAATCTGTGGCTCTTGTGCCATGGTGATCGATGGAGAACCACATGGGCCACAGGGAGGTACAACTACCTGCCAGCTTCATATGAGAAGCTTCAACGATGGAGACACAATCGTTGTTGAGCCTTTCCGAGCTAAGGCTTTTCCTGTTCTCAAAGACCTCGTGACAGACAGGAGTGCTCTTGATCGTATTCAAGCCGCAGGCGGATATGTTTCTGTAGCAACGGGAAATGCTCCCGACGGGAACGCTATTCCAATTGCAAAGCAAATTGCAGACCTCGCAATGGATTCAGCTGCCTGTATTCAATGCGGAGCTTGCGTGGCCGCATGCCGAAACGGATCTGCGATGTTGTTTGTCTCGGCCAAGGTCTCGCAACTGGCGCTACTTCCGCAGGGTCAAGCTGAGCGCGAGTGCCGCGCAACGAGGATGGTTTGGCAGATGGATGAAGAAGACTTCGGCAGCTGCACAAACATGGGTTCATGTGCAGCTGCTTGTCCAAAGGAAATCAAACTCGAGAACATTGCGCGTCTCAATCGAGAGTATGGGCGTTCCATGGCTTTTGGCAGAGGTCTATCGCAAAAAAGCGAAGACTGACTCCGCTTGCTGATGGATTCCCCAGACCAAACAAAAGAGGTCACAGCAATCCAGCTGTGACCTCTTTTGTTTGGACTCGCTCGGAAGCTCAGCGTCGAACACGCTTCAGCGCTGCCAGCACTTCCTTTGCATGGCCGTCTACTTTGACCTTAGGCCATTGCGCAACAACCATGCCTTCAGGGTTGATGAGAAATGTAGAGCGTTCAATCCCGAGAAAGGATTTTCCGTACATTTTTTTCTCTTTCCAAACTCCGAACTTTTCACAAAGGTCTGAGTTCTCATCTGAAAGCAATACAAACGAAAGCGCCTCTTTCTGAGCAAACTTAGTGTGGCTTTGACAAGAGTCTTTGCTCACACCGATAATGACCGCATTGTTTTTTTCATACTCCGGGCTGAGACGCTCAAAGTCTTTAGCTTCAATAGTACAACCAGGGGTCGCATCTTTCGGATAGAAATACAACACGGTCCACTTGCCCTTCAAAGCACTGCCATTGAACGATTTGCCGTTCACATAGCCTGTGATCCTGGGTGCGGTATATGGAGATTTTAGTAGCCCTAAACCACCTTCGGGTTCGGAAGGTTCGCTGCCTTCCGAAGCTGCTGGAGCTGCAACCGTTGTTTTTTTAGCACGAGTTGCTTTTTTAATTGCAGGCTTCTTCGCTGCAGCCTTCTTAGCTGCAGCCTTCTTAGCTGCAGGCTTCTTCGCTGCAGCCTTCTTAGCTACAGGCTTCTTCGCTGCAGC
>JBEAPS010000246.1:0-14557 GCA_041164285.1 Pseudomonadota bacterium | reverse complement strand
GAATAGCCGGACCTTCAGACTTCCCCCTGCGAAGGTCGATTTCAAATTCAAGGGCTTTCAAATTCAACCATTTATCGCCGGGCTGCTTGGTTATGTTCGTTCGAGTAACAATCCTGCGGTAAAAACCTTTGAGTCACTGTTGCAAACAGATGTGAGTGGATTGGTCAATGGTAAAATTAATGTTGTGATTCCTGATCCGGGCGACTCGGTCGATAAGATTACTGCAGATATTGATCTTGATATTGCGAAAGGCTTCTTTGAAATTAAGGATGAAAACTTGGCTATACCTAAGCAGAATTTTTCCGAGGCGAAAATTCAAGCCAAGCTTAGAAAAAAAGTGATCAATGTTACACCTGCAACCAAGTTCGAGGCTAACGATATTAAGCTTGGTCTATCAGGCGATTTAAGCCTATCCGATAGATTTGATGTTACAGACATAAAGCTAAAGATGTCGTTAAAATTATTAGGCCGCTTTAAGGAAAACTTCGACTTTACACTCCCAGTAGGAATCGGATGCAATCCTTCGAAGATGGTTGAGGGAGAAATGGATGTTGAGTTTTCCGGAGTGATTGGCGCAATGACCTGTACGTAAGGTCGGACTTAATTCATTTCGGCGGAATCTAGGTACTCTAATGCTCTTTCCTTGTCATTGAGCCACTTTGGGGTGTTGGTTGGTGGCATGGGCTTGGTGGTTGAGTTGATTCGTTGGATAATTTCTACCTTTTTCGATTTGAATAATTCAAAATTGAGCGCCCAGTTCGTATGACAAAATCCGCAATTGTTTGCAAAGATCTTTGATGCACCCGTATCCCATGTGATGGGTGAAGTGATACTTTTCTTACTACTCTCGGCGGTATTTGAATTCACTTCAATTACCGCCTCCGCCTCCGCCTTCGCCTCTGCCTCTGCCTCTGCCTCTGCCTCTGCATTTGTCTGTGTTGTAGATAAGATTTGGTTTTCCGAATTCGAACCACACGCGGTCGTTAATAAGCCGTTGGTTATCAGAAAAAATGATGCGAGAGTTGCGAAATTCATAAGAAAAACTCCCCGAGTCAGTTTACAAAAACTCTGTCGGTGAGAGACGGAATTCGAACACGTGAATTCTGAATCGCCTCTTTCGTAATCTCTGCACTAATGATTCCTTCAGCCTCTTCGGCTGAAGTGACGATATGACCCCATGGGTCAATGATCATACTATGTCCCCAATTCCGCTTTCGGCCTTCAGTGTGGTAGCCCGTTTGGTTGCACGCAACTACGTAGCATTGATTTTCAATTGCACGCGCTCTGAGAAGGACTTCCCAGTGGTCTTTTCCTGTTTGATGCGTAAAAGCAGCAGGTACAAAAAGGATGTCTATGGCACCGGAACGGGATATCTCTCTTCGGACTATTTCAGGAAATCGGAGATCGTAACAAACGATAGTCATGCATCTCCAATTTTCGCCTTCGTCATGAATTGTGAAAGTACTCGTGTCTTTTCCCTGTAGGAAAACGTCTGACTCACAATAGAGTGGAACCCCGTTCGAATCTCTAAGGTTAAATAAGTGAACTTTTCTGTAAACATTTAGAAGGCGTCCGTGTGGGTCGAATGCGGTCGCGGTATTAAAGACTTTGGTTTCATCATCCGCCGATTCCGCATGACTTCCAGCGACCAAATAATATCCCAACTGGCGAGCCCACTCGGACGCTTTTTTAAAGAGACCTTCGCCAAGCGCAGATGCACTTTCTTTTCGAAGCTCATCGCTTCCCATAACTGCAAAGACTTCTGGTAAGACTACAATTCCGGTTCTACGTGGCGCTGTCTCGATATTTTGCATCTGGAAATCAAGTTTGGATATGTTGCTCTCTAGATTTGAATCAGGATTTGTTTGGACGCAGATGACTTTCATACCAATCCCGCTCCAGTTGTCAGCCTTGTGATTTTAAAAAGTTTCTTAGTTTTTCCTCTGGCGTACTTCCGGCCTGTTGTTCGACTGTATCCGCCAGCGAACCGACCTTCGAAAGTCCACTGTTCGGTGTGCTCATAGCGTCCGAGGCAGACTTCGTGCCTTGCAAAGCGTTGTAAATTGTCAGAGCGTCACTGTCACTCATTTGATCGACTTTTTCCTGGCTCGATTCGCCATCGGTTGCAGTCGTGTACTGTTTTGCAACGGTGACAGCCAGAGATGTTTGGGCAATTGCAAGCTGAAAATTTTGCTCATCTGTTCGCTCAGACTCTGGTATTCCCGAGAGAGCGTCTACTGCAGATTGAAGGTTCGCAATATTCTCCGCAGAACCTTCTGGAAGTGCATTACTGACACTTGTCCAGTTAGATTCTCCCTCACCTCCTGACGAAATTGACGTTCCAATTTTGAGCAGGTCTACTCCAGTCTTCTTCAGATAGGCATTGGCGAGCATCGCACGAGCTGCACTGTCTTCAGGATGACTCTTTAAATAGGCTTCCAGTGTCGAGATTGCAGAGTCCATGTCTCCGGACTCGAGCGCAGCTTTCGCTTTCTCTGATTCCGATCGTTTCACTGCATTTTCAAACAAATTGTCCCCTCCACACCCCGGCGCTGTTACAGATAAAAGGGTACAGAAAAAAGCAGTTAGGACTATCTTTAGTTGAGGGCGTAATTTAATAAATGAGCACATTGCGTCATTCCGATTGAAATTATCTTTTGCCAGTTTGAATGACCTCATTTTGTCCACCCTACCGTGATGCGTGCGTAGTAGCTTCGGTTTTTGATGTCACCTGGATATTTTCCGAGTTCCTCTGCAAAGATTCCTGCATCGATTCGCGCAAGTTTACTATTTAGAAAGAGACCGTAAGTTGTATATCCTTGGTTCACGCCCCCGAGGACACCTACGACGTTTGAGAAATTCAACTCCGCTCCCAAGTGAAGTCGTTTATATATATTTTCCTTTGATTTGTTGAGAATATCTCTCACATCGATAGAAACTCGCGACGTGCTATTTTTTGTTCCTGGTTTAAATGAAATCCCTGCATCGATTGTTTGCAACTCCGCGGTAGGTCGGTCCTCAGGTGATTTACCGCCCACGGAATAAACCATACCTATGTTGCGGGCTGCCACAAAAAAGTCAGGATAACTTTTGTCTTCAGGCGATACTTGTAGGCTGACGTGGGCACCAACCGCGACCCCCCTCTTGAGGGCATCATTGAATAAACTCTCGCCACCGGAATCCCCAATTTGAGACTGTGCGTCAAGGGCTGACACAGCGAGTTTCGCCTCGGCTTTTTGCATGATAATGCCGGTAGCTCCTATTGAAACTGACCTCCCGATAACGGCTCTTCCGAGCCCGAAAGCGGCACCCAACCGAACTGTCGAAGAAGCGGTTGCCTCGGGAATTCCAGTCATAGCATTGCTTTTAACCGCAACATTTAGGTCTGCACGTTGGAATAAGGCAAAAGCCGTTCTCCTAAAGCTTGCTCCTGTGGCGTTCTGAATTCCCACTGACACGGGCTTTCCCAAGGCGCTATCGACTATGTCGAGCATGCTTTTGTTAGCTCGCACATCTCGGTAAATACTCAAGCCATTCTGGCTAGCTTCAATCTGTGGGCTGGCTACAACGACGTCTCCAATGATAGTCGAAGTCATCCCTAAGTTTGCGGGATTATAAAAAAGAGCGTCGATGCCCCTGACTTCGGTGACGCCAGCTTGTCCAGAACCTAGCAACTCGGCCGACCTCATCTCACGGCTGAGGTCTTGTCCGTACGCTTGTGCACTCCCAAGCAGAGGACAGGCAAAATAGAATGCCTTTAAATTCTTGTATGTTAACGCTCGTAGCCGCATATGTATGGAAACCTCGACACCATTTCCTTTAAGGTATCGGTCGATAGGGGCGAAAAAAAAAGAAACCCCGTCAAAATCTATATTTTGTTCGGGGCTCACTGAGAAAAGCGTATTATCAACGCGAGATGACAATTGGGACTTCACCCGGAGTGGGCTTGAAGGTAATAACATCAGAAGCTTGGTTGAACTTTGGAAGCTCAACTCTGTCTATTTCTAGCTCTTGAGCAAAGTGTGCGGTCATGCCGAGCCACCGTTCGAGTGTTGGCAGGACTCTCCCAACAAGCACGTGGCAGGATTCTTTGAATTTACTGTGAACTGCCAAAAGTGTTGCATCTTCAACGTGCTGGGCTACGCAATCGAGCTCGCGTAAGCAGTTTTGAGCAGATTCACTTAATTCTTTTGGCGATCTCTGTAGTAGATCTAGCGGATGTGCACCGAGTGTCAAAAATGAATGACAATCTTTGAGCAAAGTATCCATTTCTTTTTCAGCGAAGCTTTTTGAGTCCCAAAGTTTCAAAGTGGCAACTTTGATATCAAACGTCAGAAGCTCTGCCATTTCTTGCGCAACTTGCAAACTCTCAAAAGCCAGCTGTGCAGTGTTCTCGATGCGAGCTTCAACCACATCTAATTCGCTTAGCTGATGATTTGAGTTTGACTCGGAATTGTCGAGGTCGAACTCAGAACTATTGATGAAGAGCGCAGTGAGACAGCTCGCACTTTTTATTGCAATGTTGTCGAGCTTATCGATCAGTTTGCTGAGATTAGTCTCGTTCTGGAGGAGTGTCATTCTGCGTCCGTTCACTCTCACATCTGCCATTTTTCACCTCCCTGAGGGAAATTCCTGAGTTGAATTCATGCAGGTTTCTTGTAGTCACTCTTTTTCTGGATCTGAGCCATGAGGCTATGCGCCCTGCCGTTCATAGGATCGAGCAGAAGAATATTCTCCATGAGCTTGGCAGCTTCTTCGAGTTTACCCATTCTGAATGCCAGTCCACCCAGAGTAAAAATCATGTTTATATCGTGGGGGTGTAATCCTACATGTCTCGACACGACTCTTTCTGCTTCTGTGAAAACCTCGGTGTCGTATGCCAATTTGACGAGATTGAAAATTGCAACAGTGTTCTCGATATTCAGTTCGCAAGCGCGTGTTGTCCAGCGTCTTGCCTCATCGAGTTCACCGAGACCCTCGAATGCGAGTCCAAGTCCCAAGCTTGCCATGTCGTCTCGCGGTGACAGTCCGACAGCTTTTTGGAATTGAGGCACAGCAACGTTGTAGTTATGTTGCTGGAGTGCAACGGTTCCCAGGCCTACAAGTGATTTTGAGCAGTAAGGATCTAGCTCAAGTGCGCGTGTGTAGTTCGCTGTTGCGTTTTCCAGATCACCCAGTTTTGTAAAGCAGTCTCCGATGTGCCTGAACAGCATAGCTTTCTGAGTGGTTGTCACATCTGGGGAGGTAAACGCCTTATTGATGAGAGTGATTGCATCAAGATATTGCTTGCCTTGAATTGTTTTTTCAATTTGTTCAAAGAGCACATCAATTGAGTTAGAGTCTTGTATCTGAGGACCAGACAATGCGCCGACAATGACCTTCGCAAAATCCTCAGACGATGCGTTGAAATTTAATTCATTTTCAATCGCTTTGAAGGCGGCGCGCCGCACGTTCATCAGTTTTTCGCGTTTTTCAATGGACTCGAACATAAGTCTTGAAAGGCTGTGGATATTTCCACCTGCGAAAGTCTTATAGAACCTGCCCGCAAATTCTCCAATCCATCCAAAGCCGTTTGAAACCACCGTTACGCCGCAAGCAAGCCCGCACAGAAGATCGTATGTTGTGTCTAGGTATCGCTGTGGACTGCCATTGCTTGGCGCCACTGGGCTATGAATAAGTACGTCGCATCCAGCAATGAGTGGTGAAAGTTGATTTCCGACAAGCATTTTGTTTCCGGAATCAACTGGATTGAGGAAGAATACGTGATCTTCCAGTTGCAGCTCGACAACAGCCTGCCGCACGTCGGCGCTTGCAGTTCCTGTAGAGCAAAATAAAAGCTTCACTTTACCAACAAGTTTGTTATTGCTCTGAATGAGGCTTTTAAATGCATAAACGGTGTCGAGCGCACCAGAGTCGACTTCGAGTGGTCCTGTTTGTAAAAAGATAAAATCGTTCGTAGCAAGTCCTAGTGCGTTGCGTACGTCGCGTTTGTTAGTTTCCCACTTTTCGAGATTAAAAATTTTTGTGTTTACACCTCGATTGACACGTCTGATTCTCTGAGGGTTCACGTCCTCGAGATAGGCCCAAGAGGCACCTTCCTTATCGAGTGCGATGATTGCGTCGCATGTCTTTAGTACTTCACGACGTATTGTTTTTTCGCGTGTCATTTGCGGAGGAAGGGCGGCAAATGGAGTGGCTCTCCAAAGTCCTAGCGTTGCAGGTGGTCTGGGTGCGTTCTGCCATACGAGAAGCCTGTTCTGCATGGAGCGGCGAGCCTTAAGAGCCTGATAGGTTGCAAGCGATGCCTCACCAACTGCTACTACAACAGATGCATCACTGATTTCATTTTCAAGACCACCCAAAAACGATTTGTTTTCGAGCGTGGTTTCGAGAGTCTTGCATGTAAGGGCAACAGGAATGTTTGCATAATTGCATGTATCAATAAATGTCTGAAACGATTTTGCTTCGTGCGCAGCGGTCAAAACCACTCCCGAGACTCCAGTTTGCTGCACAGCATGATTCCAGATCTCTAATTCGCAGTGGTGAGGGAGAATGGGAGCTACGAAGGCCACCTTCTTACCCACCTGAGACACTCGCATTGCATTTTGCTTTGAAGGTGAATTGTGTTCGGGGGCTGACTTCATTTTCTCGATAACATCGATAAGCTTCTGGGTGTCAGAGTTGCTTTTCAGAGTATCAAGCTTTGCCGGACGCACTTGGGGTGCAGCAACAGTCTTGTCCTTCTCGCTTTTCGACAAGGTAATGTTCGCTCGCTTGGTTTTTAAACCACCCTGACTCTTTTTGTCGACCTTCAGCATCCCTACTCCCCCCGGAACTGAGCCGTTTGTGCATACGCCGCAACTGTTTTCTTTATTGCGAAAGCGTGTGTCATTTGTTGCTTCACCTGCTCCAATTCTTTTTGGAGCAGGCCTACAAATCTACTGTCGTGATTCGCAAGCAATTGGTTTAGGGAAGCTCCTATACTTTCCCTCTCACCATGAGCTTTCAGACCTTGCCCTGCAGCAGAGACGAGGCGTTGTCTTTGCTTAAGTAGCGAGCTCCATTGCGAACCAGAGTCCTTGTTGTGCCATCCACTCAAATGCTGAGAACTGACATCTCGAGCAATGGCAAGGTGATCTTTTGTCCACCTTTCCCAGAAACCCATCATGGCCGGCCACTCTTCTGCCAGCGCTCCTACATGAGACTCAAGCGTTTTGAGCAACGCCATGTAATCGCTTTCCAACGAGTTCGGGTTCATTGCTAAAGGACCCTCCGTTGAGAAGCATGACTCAATGGATTTTCATGAATGAGTTAAATTTCTGCAGGGGGGTCAGAACTGCGACGTTTAAACCCTGCCCTGAAATTTAAGGCAGGCTCACCTTCAAGTTAGCCAACGTGAGAGTGAATAGGCTTGTCAAAAACGCTGTGAATAAAAAATGCCTGGTACCTTTGAGAGCTGAACTTATGGCGAAGGAAAATATTCGCGCCAGCGTTTGTCGACGAGTGCGATTGTACTTGGGTCTGGTTCAACAGTACCGGGATACCAAGGCTTCATCCGGCTATCAAAGAAAATGGGCGCTTTTAATGCGGTGTGGAATCGATTGTGGGTCATTGCCGACGCGTGTATGTCCGCGGCGGGTTCAAATCTTGTAAACCAGGTCCAGAGGAACTTTTCTTCGCTAGAGGTAGCCTCAGAAACGTTATCGACTAGCAAAATCAATTCGTAAGGCGAGAATCCCGGGTGATTTGCAACCTCTGCCACGAACTGCTTCGACTCAGCATATGAGGGGCCATCAATAACGAGGCAGCCAGGAACAAAGACTCTGGCATTGCGTACTCCAGAGGGAAGCGAGGAAGGAGCTTCACTATGCAGCTGTCTCTTTTTGGATCCCAATGCAAGCCAAATGCCTTTACTGCCTTCATTCACCTTAGGACCGCTGTAATCGAGTGTGTCTTGGCTCACGTTGCTAATTACGAACAAGTCCTTTTCCCAATTCGTCCGCTCAAGAAAATAGACAAGCGTGTCTTTGAAATTGTTTAGGTCTACGGCGCCGTCGGTAAGCATCAGAAACTTTTGGAGCGACAATTGACCTTCGCCCAATATTCTAAGTGCGCTTGAAATGGCTTCTCGCTCGTAGCGATCTTTAACCCGAGCTGCAGCTAGCGCATGAAAACCAGTTTCACCGTAGGTTTTGAGTTCAATCACACTCGGCATAACAATTGGAAACAAAGGAGAGAGGAGCTTTTGTAAATAATCGCCGATGTAAAAGTCTTCTTGTCGAGGTTTTCCAACGACGGTTGCCGGATAAATCGCATCTTTGCGATGAAACATTTTCTTCACATTAAATACTGGATACTCATGCGCGAGCGAGTAGTACCCGTAATGGTCGCCAAATGGCCCTTCAAGTCGTCTCTCATGTGGCGGAACTTCCCCTATGATCGCAAATTCAGCTTCACTTACGACAGGATAAGGTAAGTCGTCGCGCTTGGTCATTGGTAGCTTTTCACCCAACAACAAGCTGCACAGCATGAGCTCAGGGATATCTTCTGGAAGTGGTGCAATGGCAGAAAGCATCAGTGCTGGAGGGCCTCCTATTAGGAGATTAACCGGCAGAGCAGCGTTTTGTTTCTGTGCTTGAGCATAATGAAAACCGCCACCCTTATGAATTTGCCAATGCATTCCTGTGGTTTTTTCATCATAGATATGAATGCGGTACATGCCTAAGTTGTGCTTTTTTGATTCTGGATGTTGGGTGTATACAAGTGGTAGAGTGACGAAGCGCCCACCGTCCTCAGGCCATTGAACGAGGGCAGGTAGAGAATCGAGCCCTTGACCTGGCACGAGCGGACTCTCAACTTGTAGAACTGGAGCGTTTCTCTTGTTTTTTAGTCCAATCTTGAGCGCATCAAACGCCAGGTCGCGGCTTTTCCAGAATGTGCTCAGCTTTGGGGGGAGTGCATTGTGAACAAGGTCTGCGGCGCGCTGAACAAACTGTTCAGGTCGATTACCGAAAGCAAGTTCAATTCTGCTTACGTTGCCAAACAGGTTTGTGACAACTGGAAATGGGCTACCTTTCACGTTTCTGAAAAATAAAACCTTTCCGTTGTCTTCAATAATTCGTCTGTGAATCTCGGCAAGTTCGAGATTTGGATCGACTTCAGCATCGATATCCTGAACTTCGCCGCGAGCACGTAGGGCATTTAAAAATTCACGAAGATTGCGCATTGATATTCTCTCGGTTGCGTTCAGACTTGAGGGCTTCGCGAAGGGCAACTGCAGACGCTATACACAAAGTGAGCGCCAGAGGTCCCAAAAGAAGGCCAGCTATTCCGAACTGTGACAAGCCGCCCATGATGGCGAGAAAAAGCCAAAACGGATCCAGCTGACCACTCCCACGTGAGAGCAAAGGGCGCAAGACATTGTCTGAGCTGCCAGCAACAAATGCACAAACGACAAGCGCAATAGCTTTTGCTAGGCTTCCGTCTGCAGTCCAGCACCACAGCGCCGCACCGAGGGTGATAGGGAGAGTGCCTACAACCGGAATGAAAGAGGCAAAGAATGCCAAGGCCGACCAAAGAAGCGCATGAGGAACCCCTGTAGATGCCAGAAATACGAGAATGATAAGGGCCTGAATCAAAGACACGAGTAAATTGGCCGCGACAAGAGTTTTCAGAAGGGAAGCAAACGTTTGCCTTATGAGAAGCCGTTCAGGTGCCCAAGGTATGAGGTAGCGCAAGATTTCGACTCTGAGTATCCTTCCTTGCCAAAGAAAGTAACCCCAACTGATCACCGTGAGAACTGCGAACCAAACTGCTCCCGGCATTTGACTCAGCAGGTCTCCTGTGAACTTTCCGACCATGGTGAGGCTATTTTGTGCTGCTTGGGTGAGCAAATTGGAGATCTGTTCACTATTAATAGGAATCGATAAATTCTCCGGAATTGCTGCAAGTTGGCTTGCCCAGTTTTTCACTATTGTGCTGACAGTGCCGGTTGAAAGAATTCTGATGCTGGCAGCAACTCGCTCTAGGGTTCCGACAACAACAAACGTGAAAGGCAGCAATATGCCTGCGATGATGAGAAACATTGCAATCACAGAGAGGATTGTCGCCTTTAAGCTTCCCCGTTTTGCTAAAAACTTTTTGTGCAGGAACCCTGCAAAGGGTTCAGTGAGAAATGCGAAGATGGCGCCTGTTATGAGTGCCGGAAGCAAAGGTTGCAGGATGCTCACGGTGAGAAGCACGAAAGCAATAAAAAATAATCGCGGCCTAACGACTGGCGGGGCAGAGGGTAGGGTGGGATAATTCATTATTGAGCTGTCTCCGAGCCTAGCGGATTCAGAGACGGCTTTCTGCCAACTCTTTAGCCCCCGCGCCCTTCAAAATAGCGATGAGTTTCTCTTTTTCAGGCAAAGTACTGCCCGCAACATCGAGAATAAGTCTATCAACAGTCTGCTCAGCGTCAATATACTCAAGTGCTATCTTGAATGCTTGGTCTGATTCGAGCGAGTCGAGCCAATTGAGACCTTCTTTGTATATCAAATGGCTCGCCATATACGCGCTCATAATTGCGATTTTGTGGGTTCGCGGTAGCCGGGAAATGATTCTATCGCGGTACTTTTCGACCAGAATTTGTGGGCAGTGTTGATACAAAATGAAGTTGAATTTCTCCGAAGACAGTTCGTCATCAGAGAGACGATTCAAACGCTCTCTTGTGAGGTCTTTCGCCTTGTTGATTTCTGCCGAAACTTCATAGCTCAGGTCGACGAGGTTTGTTTCATTTGAGCGCAACTGCCATTCGCGGAACAAAAGTTTAGCTTCGTTGTCGGCTTTTTCACGAAGAATTTGGACAACTTGGGTGACGTAAGTTGGCTTAATCGCAGCAAACTCTTCTGGTGAAAGTGTCAGGCATGCGATGATTTCATAAGACGAACAAATCACGCCGGCCTTGTTGGCAGAGCTATCCTTGATAACCACAACGCCACTTTCGACAAGCTTATTGCGAGCCTCTGTGCTGAAGAAAATGTTGGCGCCTTCGACAATTGCAAGTGAGCTTGGAGTGCCATCCGCCTTGAGGAATCTTTGCCAATTAGATTCTTTCACAGTGTAGGGTCGCCCACCCGCCGGAATGAATATTTCTGCTTCAACATTTGCATACAGGTTGTCGCGCATTTTGACATGCTCTTTTGTATCGGCAGATACGACAAATGCCTTACTGTCACCGCTGAGCAACTCGCTTTTAAACTCCACAATTGAGCGACTTTCACGCACGAGTCGTAGGAGTTCGTCCCAATTCAAACCGCTCGGGTCGTAGGCTGCGCCGAATCCGTCGGCGATGGCCACCACGCGTGCACGTTCGCCATACTCGCGGTGCAAAATTTTGAGCTCGTTTCCTGCCACGTCACCATCGGGTCCTCCAGTCATTTTGACCCGGAAAGTTGACTGCGGAGAATTGAGTTTCAAATAATTCAGGACGTTGTCGAGGTACACGTTGACCCCCTCTGAGGTCACGCCGTAGGTTTTATGATTGATGCCAAAGTCAGGTTTGCTCGACATAAACGCATAGGCGTATTTGTAACCACGGTATAGCGCGTGTTCAATGACCCAAACGATCAGGTCATCTGTCATATTCTCATCGGGCCCAAGGTAAATGATTTCTTCCTCACCGTAGTAGTCGATGATGCCGTCGGCGAGTTTTCCTGTTTTTGAATCTGTTGTGATCAAGTCAAGCAGGCCTGAGACAGCTGCCTTAACTGCGAGGTGCCTGTTTCCACCGGGCCGCACAACGAGCACAGCTTTGGAGCCTCCCTCAGGTATGTCTTTGTTTTTCATTTGCTGCGCAGAAGAAAGACCGTTCACTTCATCGAAAACTCCCGCGAGCGCATTGTCATAATCAGCCGATGTTCGGGGCATAACAACACGGACACCACCACGGGCAATGTCTCGGTATCTCACTTGGAATCCTCTGTAGTCGCGACCGATCATGAAAAAAATTCCGAAAGGCGACTCTGGGTAAAAATCTTTGTTCAAACACTTTGGGTCAACCCTAAACGAGAGGCCTCCCTTTGAAACAAGGAAGTAGTTAGTTTTGAGAATGTGCTGAAGAAAATTAAAACCTTCCCTCAGAATTTTTCGCTCAACATCCTCGTGAACGTCGACAAGCATTGCTTCAACATTTCTTGCCATTTCTGCTGCGTACACTTTACGGTCACCTTGGAACCGCGGATCGAATCGTGCTCTGAAATACTTTATGCACAATTCCATGTAGGCATCATTGCGGACGATGATTCTCGAGACACGGTCGAGAGCAAAATAATAGGGATTGACCTTTGTAAGGAAGATGTGTGCCCAGTTGGCAACGGCACGGATCAAGTTTGTTTCGTTGATACTGCGTGGGTCTGTACCTTGCATCAGAGCTGAGAATTCATCGCCATGGTCCACGTAGTTGAGAGACTTGAGTGACTTCATGACGCGACCCCAAGGGGTGTCATTCTGATTGATTGCCTCACCCGAGGCTGCTTCGGCTACGATCTGCACGACCGCAAACTGTTGATTGTCAGCCAAATGAATTTCGAAACCAAGAGCGCGTTTCACATTGAAGTTGTATCGGTTGAAAATACCGACAATACTCTCGAGCCCGGAATTCAGAGGAAAGCCCTTCAACCCAATATCGACGCGAAAGCATATCTCTTTTGGATCTGATAGGGTGGTCAGATGAACATAAACGTTTTCGTTTTCCTGGCAGTACCTCATCGCTGTGAAGCCAATTGCAAGCATTTTAGCTGTCGAACGGTCAATGAGATCGACGTCGAGTGAATTGAGGTACTTTTCAACCTCACCCGACGGCTTCATTGAGAGCAGGTGTAAAATTGCAGATTTTTTCTGGAGGCGATCGGGAGTGTTCCAATTTGGTCCGGCGTTGTATGGCGACCGAATTGTTGAGCATACCGCCACTCGCTTATCGTTCGACAAAAAGAAGGACACAAATTTTGCGTTTCGCTCTTTTCCAAGTCGAGGCGCGAGTGAAACTGCTGCGTGTCCGTCTTCACCTGAAGCGAGAATTGATGCCAGTCGTTTTTGTGGATTCCAGCGTTCCATTTGCTGCCCGTGAGTGAGAACTTTCCCAGACACAATTTCAGTCAAATGCTCAAGTCGTTCGTCTCTAGGAGTGATGCATTGGTAGAGGGGGGGCATCTCATTAATGAACCAGGGAACTGCGGTATCGAGGCCACCACGTAGGGAGGTCATTAGGCCTTGCTGTATAAGTGCTTCGACGTTTCCAGCGTTGAGAGCTGCAGTTTGAGCTTCCGGCTCATCGCTCGGTGCCGCTAGGCTCGCCGTGCTCATCTCTGGCTTTTCGAGAGCTGCGTCTAATAATTCTACTTCGCTGAGCCACGCTTTTGATGGGGTTGCAGAGGGCGCCATGAGAAGAAATCTCCACCATTGCTGAAAAACGACCTGTGTTTGCCGCTGCTGTATTGTTTCTACGACAGCAACCGCTCGCGACAGTAATCCAAAGGCCCTCAAACTGCAAAGAGTTCAAGGCTCAGTTTTCAGCAGGTAGCGCTCGTTTTGATGTTGGTCAGCTGGCCATATTCTCGGCTCAACATCTAAACTCACTGGTGTCAATATTATCCAGCTTTTTCCTCTTGGCCCCCTTTTAATTTGCCCTCTTTTTGCTCACTTTTTAATTCATGTTCGCGAGAGGTGAGGGTCGCTCCCTTTAAATCTGCTGCCGCCTTGTTTTCGAGTTGCTGCCGTTTGAATGCCCGGCTTCGTGCCTCTCCGCCTTTTTGGCCGATTTGAGCCATATGTGCCCGATTGCGGCTCACAGCTTCGCCGCCCTTTCGGCCGATTTGAGCCATATGTTGTCGATCTCGACTGACAGCTTCGCCGCCCTTTTTTCCAATCGCTTGATAAAACTCATGCCCACGAGTTTCCGCAGTTCTTTCACCGCCTCGTCGCCCGGCTTCTTCAACAGTCATTTTACCGCCGTTTCGTTTGAGACTTTCCTTTTGCTTTGATTCTCGCTCAGTTTCTTCAGTTGTCATGCAAACCTCCAATCAGTCTCGATGTGAAATTGCGTTGGGTTGTGATTGATTTGCATATTAAATCTGTGCGGTGTTCACTTCCATTAGTTCGCTGCTATCTTTCGCAAATGAAAAAAAGAGCCGTGTGAAGGGAGAAGAGACTCGAATGAAAAATGATCAATATGGAAAAGTCTTTCTCATCTTGGGAGATCAGTTGAGTCAGGAGCATCCGTTTCTAAAGTTGGCAACCTCAGAAAAGGGTGCCGTCGTTCTGATGATAGAGTCGCAACCTCGTGCTGAATGGTTGCCTTATCACCCACAGAAGCTTTTGTATGTTTTTGCATGCATGCGGCGATTTGCGCATGAAGTGAAATTGAAATTTCCAGACGTCGCTCTCAAGTACATTGAGTTCTCTGAAAATTCTATTGCCTCTGAAATCAATAAGCTTAAATGTTCGGAGCTTCATTTAGTTGAGCCGAGTGAACCTAAGGCTCGTGAGTGGCTCGATGAAGAAGGACTCAATTGTCAAT
>JBEAPS010000245.1:0-4135 GCA_041164285.1 Pseudomonadota bacterium | reverse complement strand
GATCCAACCACCAGCTTCGGTGTAAACATCAAAATAAGACCTTGCATATCCCGCACACACGGCACTTGCTTCTGTCACCTCTTTGCACTCGGAATCCACTTTCATCGAGCACCATACAGATTCTGGAACTACATAGCTCAAGCGCCGCTTTGTTGCCGTCGAAAAAGGCGCGAACTCAGCTTTCATTGAACTTTTGGGGGGAATCTTCACGTTTCCAGTTTGCTCGCCCAGTCTCTGTAATGGAAACTTTTCAGCACCACGCTTCAACCATGATTTACGAACAAGCACTTCAACAGAATGTGTGGTCAGATTTTCAAACTTAACAGACGCAGTCTCACAACGTTCCGAGCAGTTGTGCTCAACAGAGACGCGCAGCTGTCCATCACTGAATTGCGTTGCTGCCTGAGGAAGAACAGAGCCGGCGGAGCGAACTCCCGTTGACAGACAGCCAGTCGTCATTGCGGCAAAAACAAGCAAGGGCAGCCCCAAGGACAAGCGACTTTTGATCATCACAGAACTCCTGAGTTTCAAAGAGGCACGACATGCACGCTAAGATGGTGACACATGCCACCGAACATTTGCAATTGATCAACATGATGAGCTTGACGCTTCCATTGGCTGCCTGTTGAATAGAAGAGTTATGAACGGTTGACTGCAACAGGAGCACGCAATGAATCTAAGCTGCACTGAATCGGGCGAATGTTTGGTCATGACTCTAGAAGGTGAGCTGGACGACTCTACGGCAACAGCATTACCAGGGAAAATGTCGAACCTCTGCGGAGACAAAGTACAAAAGCATATTATTCTCGACCTCAAGGCTTGCCGAATTGAAGGTGCACTTGCCTATGGTGCGCTCGTTGCCTTTCGACTTTCTCCGGTTGCATTGAAAAAACATGTTTCAATTCAGAATGCGATTCCTACGGTGCAAAAGGGAATGCAGACCCTCCGCTTCGAAAAGCTTTTTGATCTCGAATAAAGAGAATCCTTTGAACAATACAACTAGCTCAAAAAAGCGCGCTCTATCTCTCCTCCGAACGCTTGGTAGCACCGCTGTTCGTGCTGGCACTGAGAAACTCAAAAGAAAATTGAGCGACTCAGGTGCAGATGAGTTCTTTGAAAGTGCTGCAGCACTCAGATTGGTCAAGGGGCTCGATGAACTGAAGGGCGCCGCCATGAAAATGGGTCAGCTCTTGAGCATGGCAGATGACTCAGTATTGTCTAAGCCTTGGCGAGAAGCGCTCTCACGTCTTCAATCGGATGCAACAGCAAAAACTTGGGATGAAATCGAACCCATTCTACGTTCAAATTTGGACGGAAAGTGGCCATTTAAGCAGATTGATAACCAAGCCATACACGCTGCAAGTATTGGGCAAGTCCACAAAGCCACACTACTGGACGGCACGGCAGTTGCAGTGAAAATCCGCTATCCTGGCCTTGAATCCAGTGTTCGCTCGGATCTTGAAAACATTCAGAGAGTGCTTTCGCTTGCAAACATCTTGCCTTCAAAAGGTAATTACGATGAACTCTTTGAACGCGTCGAATCGGTTTTTATGCAAGAGCTTAACTTTTCGAAAGAGATGGAGTTCTATCAGCTTTACAAGTCTAAATTGAGCTCATTTCCGCGCTTTGTCGTGCCGGATGTTTTTGCTGAGTTCTCAAATGACTCCCTACTTGTGACTCGCTGGATTGAAGGCACAAATTTAAAGGAGTGGATGAGTCGTGAAGGTGCTCCACACGTAAGCCCGCAGGTTGAGAATCTTCGCAATGAGTTAGGCCACTCTTTGATTGAATTGCTTTTTTTCGAGATTTTTGAACATGGATATATTCAGTCAGACCCAAATCCAGCCAACTTTTTAGTCACCACCGACGGAAAATTGTGTTTACTCGACTTCGGTGCAACAGAACAATTGAGCCATACTCTCATTCAAAACTACAAAGCCCTCTCGCGTGCATGCATCTTCGGAACAAAACCCGAAATCATCCGAGTGGCTGAAAATATGAATCTACTTTTTAAAACTGACACCGAAGAAGCGCGCGACAGCTTTGTACATATGATGGCCATCACTTGTGAGCCATTTGCGCATAATTACTTTGACTGGAAAGACTGCAACCTGACAAAACGCCTAAAAACAAAGCTATTGAATTTTGCACGTTCAACATCGCTCCGCCCACCTCCGGCAGAGCTTATGTTTCTCAATCGTCGCATTCTCGGTACTCAGCTGATCATGGAGAGTTTAGGCCCCAAGGTTCAAGCACGAGAGATTGTTCTTCGAAGTATTAGACAGCAAAGCCTATAGCATCCCGTCTCACTTGACTCAGATCGCAATTCCCGTTTCCCGCAAAACGTCATTGAGGCTTACCTTGGCATCAGTCTTATCGCTGCGGTACGCAATGATATAAGAACATTGAAGTTGAACGTCGCCACCCGGGAATGACTTTGTTCTCGTTCCAGGCGCCACTACAGCATTTGCTGGAACAAACCCGCGATACTCAATTCTCTCAGGTGTGGTGACGTCGTAGATTGGAGTGGTTGCAGTGATACAAACGTTGGCTCCAAGAACTGCTCCTGCACTCACCACGGCACCTTCAACAACAATTGCTCTGCTGCCGATGAACGCGTTGTCGCCCACAATGACAGGTCGCGCATTGGCCGGCTCTAGAACACCGCCAATCCCAACACCACCAGCCAAATGAACATTGGAGCCAATCTGCGCACACGAACCCACAGTCGCCCATGTGTCCACCATCGTGCCAGCTCCCACATAAGCTCCGATATTCACGTAACCCGGCATGAGAATTGAGCCTGGAGCCATGTACGCACCTTCACGAATGACACCTGGAGGAACAACCCGTACGCGCATTTCTGCGTGATCTGTGCGGGTATCAAGCTTGTCGTGAAAAACCAGAGAGTCACCATGAACACGCCCCTGAGCCACGGACTGCTCTCCAGCAAACGTTGTCACTCCTGTCGACATACGGGGAGCACGCCAGCGCAGTGTCAACAGCACGGCCTGTTTCACCCATGCATGGACATCCCAACTGCGCAGATCACCTGTGAGCGGAGCCTGTGTGTGAGTTGCTTCTGTACCCAGCGGAGTAACAACTCGCAGTGCACCATGTTCAAGAGCCCGTAAAATACCAATAAGTGCCTGCTGCGTCACAGGTGTTTTCAGCTGTTCGGGATCATTCCATGCTGCCCCCACGACCTGTTTCCACTCTCTGACTTTTTCAGGTGTCAGTGTATTCATCACCATAGTATTCCTCATTATTTAGAGTTTTTTTGTATTGATTGCATCCTGCCAGAGATCAATGCAGGCACTAATTTGATCAGCGGTCGGAACCAATGCAAGTCTGAAGTAACTCGCTGAGCTAGCACCAAGAGCATCTCCCGGAGTGGCGACGATGCCAGTTGCATCAGCAAGAGCTTCGCAATACGCTTCGCCGCTTGAGTAACCCGAAGGCGCCTCAATCCAAACGTAAAATGTTGCCGTAGATGCAAGAACTTTGAAAGAATTCTGGCTCAGGAAGTTGTCCAGAAGTGCGCGTTTATGAGCGAACACAGCATTGCGCTCCTGAACGTGATTGTCATCTGACCATGCTGCCATCGCTGCCTTTTGAACAAAATCCGGCGTGCCCACACCCACATTTGGCCGGTATTTTGCAAACGCAGATATCAATCGCGTGTCACCTGCAACAAAGCCTGAGCGATAGCCCGTCATGCCTGATCGTTTACTCAAGCTGAAAAAGCAAAGTAAGTTTTTGAACTGCATGTCTTTCGCAATTTCAAGCATTGACAATGGTTTCTCAGTTCCTGGAAAATACATATCCACATAGCACTCGTCGGAAAGCAAAACTAAATCGTTTTTAAGAGCCCATTCATATATTCGCTCAGCATTTTTTCGGGGTAACAGAGCTCCGGTTGGGTTGTGCGGATATGAAATCCATACAGCCGCAATTTGGGAGAGAGTTTCATAAGGAATTGAGTCTGGATCGAACACATACTTTTCATCGAGTGTGAGCGTATATTGAAATGGCACTCCACCAGATAAAAGTGTCGAGCTTCTATAAACCGGAAAACCTGGGTCAGGGAATGCGACAACCCGACGCTCTGACTCAGCATTGAGCAGCACGTGTG
>JBEAPS010000244.1:0-3696 GCA_041164285.1 Pseudomonadota bacterium | reverse complement strand
CGAGTATTCGCAGATCGCTCATGAACGTCACTGAGTTGAGTGACGAGCGAGACTTCAACCGATTGCTTGTCGATGTCACTGACTTCAAATTCGAGCGTTGTGCGCACTTCCTTGCAGCACTGCTGCAAGAGAAAAAAGAACTTAAGAAACTTGAGCTCTCTGTAGATCCACGAAAATTCGAGGGTCGCGCAGATAACATTTTGCAAATATTACTTCCTGAAGACTTACTGGACTATTGGCAATCGAACCCAGCCGCGATTCCACTTCAGCTTCCCGACAGAGGCAGTGTTGTACAACATAGCGGACTTTTGCTCAGCGCATCTCCAAGTGCATCACTAACATATGAAGACAGCAACGCTGATGAGATTTCACATTTGGAGCGCAACCAATATGTTTATGCACACCTTACAGATGCCAAAAACCCTCAACTCCGAGTGCCTATTCGAAAGACAAAACGGATAGTAAACGCGGTCAAAAATCCGAAATACAAGCTGTCACGAACGGGTGACGCGAAAAAAACATGCGCACACTTTGGCCATCTTCAATCTGGTTTTGGTTGGCACTTTGGGCCCGTCGAGCAGCCCAGGGTGATGCGCAAACGAGTTGACGAATTACTCACACTTTGGCCCTTTCACGACAAATCATTCACACTCCAAGAACGCGCTGAGTATTTCAACCACTTCTTTTCGGTTCTAGCGGGCGACATTGATGGTGAAATAGAACGCGTTGCTCGACTGAAAAACAACATAAAAAACATTTTCAATCCCCTTGCTCGAAAAAGATTCACCCAAGAGATTGAACTTTTAAAGGCTCTCCGTACTGAGGGTTATTCGTTCCCTCTGCACACGCAGCCCAAAACTGGACTTGCGGTCGTCACTAACACAGACACCAAAGAACTTGATGTGGCAGTTGTAGTAAATAGCCGCATACGTCAGTATCTCAGACTTCCTGTCGAAGATGGGGACAAGTTGAGATCGAGCAGGTTTTTCACACGTCTCATGGCTCCATATCACACCGAGATTATAGGAAAAATGAGTTGTACCGAATTCACCGAAGACGTCTGCTCTGATATCGAATTATTTTCGCATTGGCTCAGTAAACGCCGTGGCGAGGGTGAATGGGTTGATTTCGAAACCCTCGAAGCGCTGTACAACCCGCATCAAGCAGAATAAACTCCCGCCAATTAAGAATGGCAGTAGCCAAAACCGACCATCATGGAGATGCGCAGATGCGTTCACCTGCCTTGAAAGCCGCGAACCTTGTCAGCTGTCTATTTAGCTCTCTTACACCTTGTTTAATATTACCGAACGTTGGTTTGGCCGAATCGCAACTCATTCCCTCTCAGTCTGCAGCTACACTTACGGCTGACCTGCAAAATGAACCGCGGAAGGGGATCAACGCAAATACAATCGACGGTGTTATTGTTACGGTTGCTGATGAGCCGCTGTTGCTCAGTGAATTTCAAAAAGCCATTCGCCTCATCACCGGAAACAGCACTCGAGTCACTTCTGAAGGCACATTGGTTGGTGGACGCATAAACGTCAAAGAAGCTCAAGGTGTGTTGGAGCAACTCATTAACCAAAAAATACTGACCATTCGGGTGCGTGAATTGGGCCTAAACTTGGGCGAAGATGAGCTCGACGCAGAATTAGAAAACTTTCTTCAAAGCCAAAACATATCCGAAGAAAAATTTGAGGCAATCCTGAGCGCAGAGGGTGAGACCGTCGAGTCCCACCGCGAGGAGTTCCGCAAGCAAGTCGAAACGCAACGCTTCATTGGTCGGGTGATTAGACCACTCGTCACGGTCACTGAAGACCAAGTCATTGGTTTTTACCTCCAAGAAAGTGCCGGTAGAAAAAAAGCAGAGCGAATAAAGTTGCGAAGCCTTATGGTCGAAATTCCGCCTAATTTGAGCAACGAAGAAGCCCTGATAAAGAGAAAAAATATAGAGTCAATCAGAAAAGAAATTGATGCCGGCAGACCTTTTGCAGAACTCGTGCGGCTCTATTCTGATGCAAAAGACGCGATTAAAACTTCAGGCGAGTTGCCTGCACGCCCTCTCGGTGAATTACCTGAAAAAGTGAGGAGTGCACTCATTCCTGGCAAGCCAGCTCCCTATGTGATCGGACCGCTAGAGCTTGGAAGCTCAGTATTCTTTTTCGAGTACCTGAGTACTGAGCTAGGGGATCCCAAAGAGTTCGAAAGAATGAAAGGTGAATACGAAGCTAAGTTGCTCAACTTAAAATTTCGTGAGCGACTCGATGAATATTTAACTAGTGAGCGCATGAAAGTAAAAGTCAGCTACAGGAACTTCAAAATCACTCGCTAAATTGGATCGTCCTCTGATTTTTTTCCCTTAGAGCTCTCAACTGAGGATTTGTTTCCAAGCAGCGCGGACCACCTCCTCCGCACCGACGGAGGCGCTGAGCTCTCGTCAACAACCTGGCTCAAGGGAATACTCTGTGGAGGGGCTGATAAGTCACCCACTGAAAAGGCAGGTTCTGGAATCTCACTCGCTCCAGTGGGACTGTCGCTCATTACAACGCCTGAATAGGATTCCCTTGGTTCGCCGACATATTCACTGGCCGGTGCGGATGAAATGACAGAGTCCATAGGGAGCGACAATGCCGCTCTCTCGCGACTGAGCGAGCGCGTACTTTTCGTGTTTCGACTGCGAATTTTCTCCCGCTTCCGCCGTGCATTCAGCCCAAGAATTGCGCTTACCATTATAACGGAAACGCCCCACACGACGTAGTCATATCGAAATTTGCCCGCTGTCGTCTGCTCAGGTTGCTTATACTTGAGAGAAACCATATATGGATAATAAGTCTCAAGATTTTTATCGAAGTTTAAACGATGATCAGAGAGCGTGACTCGAAATCTCCCTTGTTCGTGTCCCATAATCAGCACTGCCTGGCCTACGTCTACACCGCTAGACTTGTATGCAATGTAGTAAAGAAGCCCACTGGCACCCTGACTTAAGTCGCGAACAATTGTTTTCTGAAAAATCTGAAATTCGGACATTCGACCATTCGACTTTATAAAATTCTCTTCAATATCCCGAGCGTTTTCCTCAAGAGCTTCTTCGCTAATTTCAAGAGGCTTTAGTGAAGCAGCAACTGTAATCGATGGATCGGCTTTCATGCCCTTAGGTAGCTTAATTCGTGGTGCTTTGGCTGACGGCTTGAATACCGCGGTGTAGCCGACGAAATTTTTCTCAATTGTCCAAAGTGGTGGAACCTGTATCGAGAACTCAAGTCCAGTCTCGCTCGATTCAAAAACAGTATTTTCTTCCTGCGCAAACACTTGTGCATGCCAGCAGGCAAAAATACTGCTGGCGACTAAAGCTCTGATAGCGAGTTTGCGCAAGAGTTGGCTAGACGGCATGCTGAGTCGCCTCGACTGGAAGAACAAGTCGTAACGAATGCTCCACCGCACGCACAACTCTCTCGCTTGTACCAGGGTCAGCATCAAGGAAAAAGACAGGTGACTGTGCAGAAAAGTTCTCACAGCCGAAGAAATCGACAAGCGCCGTAGTCTCTTTACCTAAGTTTAAGTCGAGTGGATTTTCAAGTGTCTGAAAGCGTCCGACACAAACCGCAAACCCGTATCGAGAGTCTGGAGTGACATCACTCATTGCACTCATGACAGCAACAACTTGTTGCTCAGCTCCACGCCAGTCGTCGCTTCCAAAGC
>JBEAPS010000243.1:0-10118 GCA_041164285.1 Pseudomonadota bacterium | reverse complement strand
TTTTTACTTGAATTTATACAACCCAAAAAAGCGTAACTACTGCTAGAATTTAAAAACAAAAAGACAAACAGAGCTTGAATAATATTCGTTCGCAAAACACATACTCCTACGTCCCTCGATGAACATCATTTTAACACTAATTCATTCCAAGCAAGCGCTCTAAGTTATTCATGTTGAGATTTGCCAGGAAACTTTCAGAACATCCTTTCATTTCAGCGCCTCGACCAATTATAGCCTTTAGAAGTTGAGGTTCATTGCGATTGGGTCGATACCCATTTTCAAGCTCAGGAGCCAAATCAGGCGCGTCAGTCTCAAACAGCAGACATTCATTAGGCATTTTTATCAAAGCCTCTTTCATGCGCTTCGCCTTAGGCCAGGTCAATACCCCGCCGAAACTCGCAAAGCCATTCCGCTGCAAAATCCACTGTGCATCCTCACTACTCCCGGGAAAGCAGTGAATCATAAACCTGACGGACTTAGAGTCGACGACCTTTTCAATTTGATTTTTTGTATACCCCCACGCAGATCGACTGTGAACAATGAGTGGCAGTGACAGTTCATGCGCTAACTCGGAACAGCAGTGAAACGCATATGACTGAGCTCTAATAAGCTCACCTTTATTTATCCAGCCTTCAATAGATTCCGCAGCGAAGTCAAAACCTGTTTCTCCCAACGCCCAAATACGATCGCGATACTTTTTTGCAGTTGCTCGAATTGCCGAACAGTCCGCATTTGCTTGAGTGATGTCAAACTGCCCATTTGTGTTGCGCCACCGATGGGCCACTTCCATTGGATGCAAGCCAATCGATGCAAGAATGGGAAAGGCAGACTCAGCTAGAAACAACGATCGAAAAATTTCGGCCGATGCCGTTTTCTCAACAATCCACTCTCGATAGTTGGAAAGGAGCGGCTCCAAGCGATCCCACCACACTCCTGCCGCAACACAACCCTGAACTCCCTTCAGCCTTGCAGCGTGAACATGCACCTTCCACTCCTCGATTGGAAAAAGGTCGGGATGTGCGTGACAGTCGAATAGAGGTGCACTGATCAAAAGAAATCCTCCTGACCATCAATTGAAAAGTGAAGCCAATATTCCCCGAGAGCTAGGAAAAAAATAACCAAGTCCAACGACAGCCGAATTCCAACCATTTAGTTGATAATTTCCTCTCTGCTCAATGTAGTTCTGACCACGAGAGAATGCATGAAGTCCGACCTGTGCGAAAAAATTGTCACCAAAATAAGCGACCCAATCCAGCCCACCGTGAGCCAGTGCAAAAAGCTTGAACTTGTTGCCAGTTAAAGGCCGGGCAGTGGAATAATAACTTCCTAGCCCAAAACCAATAAAGACGCGAAACGCTCCTGCAGGAGTGTGCAGGGAAAGCACTCCGTCTACTGGTAAATTAAACGCATAACCTCTGAATTGTTGCCTTTCACCAGCGTCCTGAACAGAGCTCGTCAAACGACTCTGCTCAGACGGCGAGACCGAGTGTCGGATTGAATCGAAATAAAGGGATGGGCTGATTTGAAAGTCGCCATCCCACTCGTCGAACTGATCTGGATGCTCAACAGAGGTGATCGTCACAAGTCCTAAGAGTGAAGACTTTCTCCCAATCAGTTCAGATTTAAATGCTGTCGGACTTTGAATGTTCAGTGAGGGTGATGATTGTGATACGGCTATGCTGTTAGGAATGAGCTTAAGCACTTTTCCCGCCGCACTGCTCAAAAATCCACCCTTCAACTTTTCAAAGTTTTCGCTCCTAAACGTTTTCTTGAATGATGCAATTTTTTCTTTCTTAAAAAGGTCCCAAAGCGAAAAAGTCACAATAGTAAATTTCTCACCATGCTCATCTATATGCACATCAACAGCTCTTGTTGCTCCGGTATCGCGCAACAGCTGAGCCCATTTTCGCTCCGAGGTTGGAACAAAAAGGGATTCAATAGAACCATTTTCAATTGAGGACTTTATGAGTGCACCAGTTGTGACAGCCTGAGATACAAATTGAATGCAGCCTTGTGCCATCCGCGAGGCATACTCCTGAGCCTCTTCAATCAAGCCTTTTTCAAGCTTGAGATCGTTGTTCCGTGCGGGGGGAAGTATAAGAACTCGATTACAGGTGGGAGCTAGCTCTGACTCAACAGCAGAAGGAAGCTCAACTACTTGAGAAACACCATAAGGGCATTCAAATGCAGCACCGCTGAGCAGGTCAATACTCAACAGTGCACTATAAAACACCAACGCTGCCGCTGGATTCTGTATGAGAAGCAATGACACCGGAGCATTGCCTAACAAAACTGTACCTTTGCGAAAATTACAATTGAGGTCCAATTTTTTTTGAAAGTCACCAGAGCCCAGAGTCAGTTGCAGAGTTCTTCGTCTGTCCACCATCACTGCAGCGGGAGTCATCATCGATGAGTCTTTTTTGCGAAAACTATTAAATGAAAATTCGAGCCCTCTTGGACTTGAGTCAACAGCAATGACCTGCTGCTGCCCACCCACACTCGCACATCCAGTCAACCCAAAAATGAAAAATAAAATAAGCGAGAAGCTGACTGTGAAATAAGTTCTACGTGCAATCATGACTTACGAGCAGCTCCGACATAAACACCAGAGAAGTTAGTTTTAGAAATTCTGAAAGACGGAACTATGTTAAATCTTTCTAAACGAAGAGAACGGATTGAAATACCCCCATGTTCCAGATGCTCTAATCCACTCCTCACAAGATGCTCTCGAATCTCTTTAGGTTTTATAAACATCCGCCAATCATGGGTCCCGCGCGGAATCCTTCCAGCAACCCACTCCAACATGAGAATCATCCAGAGAAACGAAAACGCTGTTCTGTTGATGGTGTCGTAGAGAAACAAACCTCCCGGTTTGAGCACACGATGTACTTCCGAAAGAACCTTACTGAGATCAGAGACGTGCTCAAGAACATCCACACAAACAACCACATCAAATGATGCATCAGGTGCCGGGATCTGCTCTCCACTTCCCTGCCTGTAGTCAATGGAAAGACCTGCTTTGCCTGCATGCAATCTTGCAACGCCTAAAAGCTCTCCGGCAGGATCAACACCCACGACTGAGGCTCCCCGGCGAGTCATTTCCTCTGACGCGAACCCACCTCCGCAGCCCAGATCTAACACCGCCTTGCCACGCCAGTCATTTATGAATTCATCAAAAAAACAAAATCTTGGAGCATTCAGAAGTAGCAAGTCCCTAAAAGGACTCGACTCATCCCACCACTGTGCTGCAAGACGGTCGTATTGCTGCAAATTGTTCATTCAGAGATCCACCTTTCAGACATGCCGTTGGCAAATCAGAGCAGCTATTATAAGTCTGACTCGTTCCTCTCGGGGGCCGAATGGACGCGGGAGACCGCATACCGACACCGGAAGGACACATGACAACAAAGAATGCCATGCAGAACTCTTTTTTCCAACCTGGTTTAGAAATTCTAACCAAGGCCCTCATTGACCGTTTTACCGATCTCGCTCTTGAGTTCTTGAATCCAAATAATGGAAAAAAACTGCACAGTGATTTGGGGCTTACTGATATTGAAGCTCTCTTTCAGGAGCTTGAAATTCCTAAAAAGGGAATAGGAATTGACAAGACTCTTCAAAAAGCTTCAACCCGTGTAGTTAATCACTCTGTGCGTGTTTGTGATCCACACTACATAGGCCACATGACAGGAGCATCCCCGACGTTTCACCTCGGCCTTGAGCTTGTCATTGCTGCAATGAATCAAAATGTAGTCAAAATTGAAACGGCATTGTCTGGTAGCTTTGTTGAAGGACAGCTTATTTCGTGGATTCATCGTCTCATCTTCGCGAGAAATGCCGATTTTTACCGAGCGCGAATTCACAAGCCCGACTTGTGCTTGGGCAACGTGACAAGCGGGGGTACCGTGGGAAACCTCACAGCACTGGCCGTGGCTCGAAACAAGAAAATTCCACGATGCAAAGACTATGGCCTCATCGAGGCACTCGAACGAATGGGAAAGAGAAAAGTTGGAATCTATGCCAGTAAGAGAGTCCACTACTCTGTACGAAAGGCTGCTTCAGTTTTGGGTCTCGGAACACAGTCGGTCTATGAAATCCCAGTCATTCCATTTTCTAATAAAATTGATACCGAGTCTCTCGAAAAAACACTAACGCAACATCAAGCCCAAGGCATACTGCCGCTCGCTATTGTGGGTGTAGCAGGAAGCACTGAAACAGGGAGCTGCGACGACCTGATCACTCTCGCGGCGCTTGCACAAAAAACTGGCGCTTGGTTCCATGTCGATGCTGCATGGGGCGGACCACTGCTACTGTCTCGGAACGGCCACAGCCTCCTTCGCGGGATTGAGCTAGCTGATTCGGTTGTAGTTGATGGACACAAACTCTTTTCGATACCTATGTCTCTAGGAATGGTTCTCTTTAAAGACGACACCTCTCTGGATGTGCTACGACATAATGCAAAATATATAATCCGCTCTGGCAGTGTCGACCTAGGTCGAACAAGCCTAGAGGGAAGCCGACGGTTCGACTCTTTTAAGCTCTGGTTTGCACTCTGGTCAATTGGACAGGATGGCTACGCAGCGCTCATGGAGCAATCTCTGACGAACAGCCAAAAGTTCGCCACGATGATAAATTGCTCGGAGTGTTTTCAGCTCACGAGCGAGGTGCAAAGCAATATACTGACTTGGCGCTTCATTCCTGCAAATTGGAAATCCAAAATTGAAAGCCTGTCTGTTGCTCTGATGCAAAAAAGTGCCACTCTGTCTGAATTTACATCACTGCAACATCTGACTTTGTTTCTAAATGAAGCAACCGTGGAAATACAGAAAATTCAACGCCAAAACGGCAAAAGTTTTGTATCTAGAACAACCTTGGAGTCTTTTTTACCTGGTTTGGACACCGTCGTATTTCGGGCAGTGCTTTTTCATCCCCTCACGTCGGAGCAAATACTGGCCGAGATACTTTCTGAGCAAAAGGACATCGGTGAAACGGTTATCGCTCGATTGTGGCCAAGGTTTGAATCTCAGTTGCATGGCTGGGAAAAGCCTATTCAGGAAGCAACGCAATTCTGACTGTGCCATGAATCACATTTTCGTTTGCTAAATGTCTCCAACTGCTTACACTTTAGTTTGACGGTCGCATGACGCCCCGGCTTGGAGGATCTCAATGGCTGAGAAAAAAGCAAACGTCCGCACTCTTCCACTTTTGCCACTCAGAGAACTGCTTGTGTTCCCGCACACGGTCGTTCCTCTTTTTGTCGGTCGAGAAAAGAGTATCAAAGCTCTCGACGATGCAATGTCACGAAACAGAGAGATTTTCCTGGCAGCTCAACGCAAATCAAAAACTAACGACCCCAGCCCGGATGAAATATATGAGTTCGGGACAATCGCTCAAATTCTTCAACTGCTTCGCCTTCCAGACGGAACTGTTAAAATTCTAGTCGAAGGAAAGCGTCGTGCCAAAATCAGCCGGTATATAGAAAGCAACGATCTCCTAGTAGTTGAAGTCGCTGAGATCGCAGAGCCACCAGGACAAGCAGTCGAAAATGAGGCTCTAGTCCGCACAGTGAAGGCCGCCTTTGACACATATGTAAAACTGAACAAAAAGGTGCCACCAGAAATGGTGTTTTCGATCTCGTCTATAGAAGACGAAAGTCGCCTCGCAGATACACTTGTGGTTCAACTCGCCAATTTGAAGCTCGCAGACAAACAACGAATTCTTGAGACTGTGGATCCTGCAAAACGTCTTGAAGAGATCTTTGGAATCATTCAATCCGAAATTGAAATACTGCGAGTTGAGAAAAAAATCCGTGCTCGTGTCAAACGCCAAATGGAGAAAACTCAGAAAGAGTACTACCTAAACGAGCAGATGAATGCGATTCAAAAGGAATTGGGTAACTTCGACGATGCTCGGACAGAGATCGCGGAGCTCGAGAGCAAAATAAAATCCAAGAAACTCTCAGATGAATGCCGTGATCGTCTCAAAAAAGAGATCAAAAAGCTGCGCGGTATGAGCCCAATGAGTGCTGAAGCAACCGTTGTTCGCAACTACATTGACACAGTTCTGTCGCTTCCTTGGGGTGATTACAGCAACCTTTTGCGTGATCCCAAATACAGCGATGAAGTGCTAGAATCAGATCACTTTGGGCTCGAAAAAGTCAAAGAAAGAATTCTTGAGTATCTTGCTGTCACAAGCTTATCGGACAAACTCAAAGGTCCCATCCTCTGCCTTGTAGGTCCCCCTGGAGTCGGTAAAACAAGTTTGGCTCGAAGTGTTGCCCGCGCAACTGGACGTGAGTTTGCCCGTTTGGCACTTGGTGGGGTGCGTGACGAAGCGGAAATCCGTGGTCATCGCCGAACCTACATTGGCGCCATGCCTGGAAAAATTGTGGGAGCCATCAAAAAAGCCGGAACTAGCAATCCTGTCATTCTACTCGACGAGATCGATAAAATGAGTTCCGATTTCAGAGGCGATCCTGCGAGCGCAATGCTTGAAGTATTGGATCCTGAGCAGAACTCAACTTTCAATGACCACTATCTCGATATGGATTACGACTTGTCTCAGACACTGTTTCTTGCGACAGCGAACAATCTCCATTCGATCCCCAAACCGCTCCTTGATCGCATGGAAATCATATCGCTTGGTGGCTATACCGAACAAGAGAAGGTCAACATTGCGCAGCGACACCTTGTTCCAAAAGCTGCGAAGTCGAACGGACTCGAGCAAACGGGGCTGAAGTTTGAAAACTCGGCTCTAGAAGAACTGATCCGCTACTACACCCGTGAAGCGGGAGTCCGCAGCCTAGAGCGTGAAATCTCAAGTGTGTGCAGAAAAATAGCCCGCACCCTCATTAAAGAGAAGACAGCTGCTGCATCGACTAGTGCAGCGAAGACAAGCAAAGGAGCTAAGCAGCCTGTGGTCGAGTCAGTTGATAGCGCACCCTCAGTCACAGAGATCATTAGCCTTGATGGCATCACTGCTCCCGTGGTTGACGATGCTGCAATTAGAGCTAACCTTGGACCTCGAAAGTTTAGCATCAACGCAACTGCGAGCCGCGATGAAGTAGGTGTCTGCCAAGGTTTGGCTTACACCGAAGTTGGTGGTGACTTGCTTATCACTGAAGTATCGGTTGTTACAGGTAAAGGCAATCTCAAGATCACTGGAAAATTGGGTGACGTGATGCAAGAGTCGGCGCAGGCCGCTTTCAGTTACGTCAGGTCTCGGGCAACCTTTTTAGGACTCGAAGAAGACTTCTACTCTAAAATTGACATCCATGTGCACTTCCCCGAAGGCGCTATACCAAAGGATGGCCCAAGTGCAGGAATTACCATGGCAACTGCTTTGGTGAGTGCTCTGACTAAGCGCCCAGTGAGCCGTGACATTGCCATGACAGGTGAGATTACCTTACGAGGCCGTGTTCTCCCTATTGGCGGTCTCAAAGAGAAGCTACTCGCTGCTCACCGGGGCGGTGTGAAAAAAGTGATTATCCCGAGAGAGAACGAAAAAGACCTACATGAGATTCCAAAGAATGTACTTGAGCAATTGACAGTTGTTCCTGTCGACCATGTGGATTCGGTTCTTTTTCATGCACTCGCGTGGAGCAACTCAGACGAATTACAGGACAAACTCAAGACTGCGAACGATCTGGCTGTGCTCAACGCTGCGCAAGTAAGCCAAGTGAGTGAACCATTGCGCCACTGACACCGTTCGGTCTGATTTGCCGTGGTGCAAAACTTGCCCTCTGTTAAGCTAGTGAAGAGCTCAACAGAGGGAAGTTGCTTATGGATCTTTCATTTGTAGAACATCTCAAAGCGCAGTGGATGGCGATGATTGACGCCCTCGAGGATCCCCTCGTTTTGATCGATGAAAAATTTCAAATTTATCGCCAAAATCGTGCATATGTTCAGCGCGCAACCAATCCGAATCACCTCGACTTGAAGGAATTCAAAGGGAGAAAATGCTACGAGGAATTTGCAGGGCGAAACGCACCCTGCCCCGATTGTAAGATTCTCAAAGCATCCAAAGAGGGAATTAACTCAAGCTGGACGAGTAAAAATATTTTTCAGGGACGAGATGTAGAAGTAAAAGTTCTTCCGGGTGTGATTGGGAGTCAAGGCGAAAAATTAGTCGTTGTTCACTACCGTGACGTGACGCAGCAGAGAGCTCTCCAAGAAAGCCTTGCACGAGCAGATAAACTTGCAGCACTTGGAAAACTTGCTGGTGGAGTTGCTCACGAAATCAATAGTCCGCTTGCAGGAATTCTCGCGTTTGCACAAATGGCAATCAGAGAAATGGATCCAAACGACGCTCATTTAGAAGACATCCGCGAAATCGAAGCTGCAGCTCAAAAGTGTAAGGTAATCGTTGAAGGACTTTTAGGTTTCGCACGACAAGATGCTCCGGAAAGCCTTGAAACTTACGATATTGTTGAAAGCATTCGTGCAACTCTCCGTCTCGCACGTGTGATGGTAATGAAAGAAAAAATATCACTCTCGTTAAAGGTTCCTGACAATGCCATCTACATTGAGGGTTCTAAGGGCAGAATTGCACAAGTTCTTTTGAACCTCGTAACCAATGCCATTTATGCGATGCGTGATGGTGGAGGTGAACTTGAAATTATTTTAGCGGAAAACTCAAATACTGTCTCAATGTCTGTCCGCGATTCTGGTGCTGGAATCGATGAAAAAATTTTGAAAAAAATATTCGATCCATTCTTCACAACAAAACCTATTGGCGAAGGTACAGGGCTTGGCCTAGCGATTTGCTATTCAATAGTAAACCAGCACAGAGGGCGCATTTCAGTAGACTCAACACTCGGCGTTGGAACATGCTTCACAATTGAATTGCCCAAATTTTTAGGTCCAATTGAGGATGCTTCGTCATGATTGATGTCAAAGACCTTGAAGCATTTCTTGCTATTATTGACAGCGGCTCCATTTCGCACGCAGCTCAGGACTTGGGACTCACGCAACCAGCAATCAGTCTTAAACTTAAAAAAATTGAATCAGAACTTGGCGTGAAGCTTTTTCAGAGGACTCCACGAAGCATGGTTCCTCTCCCAACGGCACTAGGAATAGTTCCAAAGGTCAGAGAAATTCTTATTCGGTTCGATGGCATCCGTGAGTCTCTTACAAATGAAGTCATATCGCTCGCGGGACCTGTTAGGATTGGCTGCCTCATGGGTTGGTTCGACACATTGCTATTGCCAGCATTCGCAAGCATCCATCAAGCAGCGCCAAACATTCAGCTTAAATTTCAGGTGGACCAAACAGACGATCTCATTCACCTTGTATCGCACGGACAACTCGATCTAGCCATTGTTGCTCACCCATTTGAACACAGCGAGGGTGTTGTTGCTGAAAAAATTATGGACGAAGAGCTTGTCCTTTTTGGAAAACGACTGCCCAGAGGTCAAAATAAAGAAGAAAAAAAACAGAGCCTTTTGCGCCGACCTTGGGTGACAATGAGCACACCCGACTCCATAGTTGATACTTTTTGGAGTGAAATGTTTGAGGGTGAGAGTTTTCCATGGCGAAGTGCAAACGTCGTTGCGTGTATCGACCACATACTCGCCATTCCCAAGATTGTTACATCAATAGAAAACGCGCTTTGTATTGTACCTCATCAGATCATTTCAAATTTTGAAGGACACAATGGATTTGAGTCAGAGCGTGCATCCCGTCTCAAAAATGGCCTTTATCTAGTATCAAGAGCAGGATCGTTGGAATTGCAGCGTTACTCAGTCGTTGCAAACCACATTAAACAACTTGCCCAGCGAAAAACGGACGAAAAGGGGTGAGCGATTTAATGACAAGAGCTCAATTCATACGAAAGAGCTTTTTTACCATCTTAACTGTGGGATTTTTTCTCGCTGCAACCTACTTCATATACGCGCGAACTAGCATTGAAAAACCCTTCAATGCCGCATCTCTCCGCTATCCAGAAATTGACAGCGAACTGTCTGAAAAGGAAATTCTCAGCCTTCTAGTAAATTCCAAACTAATACCTTCGTCTCATCCTGAAATACCGGTCGTTGAGCCTACCTTACCCGATGGACATCTTGAGCCACCTGAGTCAATATCACTCGGATTTGGTGAGTCCAAATTTCTGATCGACAGTCG